>JBAIXJ010000635.1:0-5854 GCA_037916645.1 Opitutales bacterium
ATCGACCGGCCGGGCGGCGCGAGCACCCGCAACTGGGTGAAGAAGCTCGAGGAGGCGCACGCCGCCTTTCCCGCCGACGCGATCTACCTCTTCGGTCACGGTAGCGCGAAGTTCGGCGTCACCGGCACGCGCGACGACCTGCTGGTAATGCGCGACCTGCTCAGCGCGCTCCTCGAGCACGTGCAAAAGGGCCTCGCCGCGGGCAGGACCCGGGACGAAATCACCACCCTCGACAACCTGCCGGGCTTCCCCGATTTCCATGTCCCGCCGCCGAACCGGCTGCCGTCCATCCTCGGCACGGTCTACGATGAGGTGACGGCAAAGACCTGAGGGTTCGCGGTGGCGCAATCCGTCGAACGAGCGAGGAGCCCGACCGTTGCGGCAACGTATCCACCAAGGCTGGCCGGCGGAATTGGAGGCCGGCACCGGATCCTGTTTGGCCCCCAGACTTTCCCACCGCGCCCACGTCTAGCGCGGATCGATGCTCCGCACGCCCGGTCGGGTCATCAGGTCCTGGAACGGGCCCGCCATCCTGTCGCCCGAGACCGGATGGCCGTAGAAGTCGGTGTCGATGCCTGCAAATGCCGGCAGCGGTTTCATCTCGCCTTTCACGGTCAGGGTCAGCTGCAGCTTGTCCGGGTCGAGCTCGGCCGTGACATCGGCCATGGCCCCATGCTGGTCCCAGCCGTGCTGCTCGCGCCATGAGGTGAGATTGTCCCATTCCGGCGGTTCGGGGAACTTGACCCGCAGGAAGGGCTGCGCGAAGAGCGGAATTCCGGAGGGGTTGGCGTAGACATTGCCGTCGGCGTCATTGCGGGTGTTGGTGAACTCGATCGCCGAGCGGCCCATCCCGGCGAAGACGTTGCCGTGCACCCTCAGGTCGTGCACGTCGTTCGTATGTCCGAAAATCGGCCGCGGTCCGTTGATCCCCGAGACGGTGTCCACGCCCACTTCGGCGCAGTCCAGGAACAGGTTGTAGGCGATGATGACGTGGTTGGTGTCGCGGATGAGAATCGCGCTCGTGAGGTGGTCGAAGATGTTGTTGTCGATCTCGTTCAGGTCGTCGCTGCCCTCGAGATGAATCGCGTGCGGGTTCACGTCGCCGGGGATGTCGGCAAACACGTTGCCGGTGATCCGGTCGTTTGCATTGGCGATATCGAGCCAGATGCCGTTGGCGTGGCGAATGTGCCGGATGACGTTGTGGCGGAAGAGCAGGTTCTTCGCGACGTGCATCTTGGTCCCGCCGGATTCCGACATCCGCACGGCGTCCTGCCACCCGATCCACTCGAACAGGTTGTTTTCGACCAGCACATTCGCCGGCCCGCCCGTGCCACCCAACCCCTCGATCCCGCAATAGCGGAAGGTGTTGCCGCGGACGATGTCGAAACCCACCGGCTGCGGCGGCGGCGAAGCCGCCCAGTCCTCGTTGCCGATGTCAAGGCCCACGCTGTTGGCCCACTCGAAGGTGTCGTCTTCGAAAACGAAGTGGCTGCCGCGGTTGGTCGACACCATGCCGCGTTGCGGGACCGGGAATCCGTTGCCCGCGTGTTCGAACGTGATGCCCTGCACGCGGATGTAGGACTGGTAGCGCTTGGCCGGGGCGAACACCTGCTCCTGCGTGGTGATCTCGATGGTGTGGCTGGCCGGGTTGTCGTCGTTGGCCAGGCGGATGTGCAGCGTCATGCCGTTGGGTTCCACCCACACCTTGCCGGCATACGGCGAAAACTCCTCGAACAGCGGCGTCCATTTGACGTCGCTCCAGAAGTTCAGCGAGCGCGTGGAGGGCGCGGCCAGATACATCGGCGACTCCACCGGCTCCAGCGGGCGTCCGTCCACAAACACCAGCCCGCGCCGCCGGAAGTAGTTCGCCATGTTGTCCTTGGCGTAATTGATCCAGTAGCGGTTGCCGATGACGTTATCCACCTCGAACGGGTTGTAGCCGTTGGGGAACAGCTTCGGATCGAGACGTAGTTCCCAAGCCTTCACCGGTTCCTGCGTTTTCGGGTCGACGCCGTAGTTCCAGCCCTCGCCCGGCTGCCAGCCCGTTACCACGGCCGACCCCTTGATGACGACCTTCGCGCCGGGCGCCGCTTCATAGCTGATCATCGCGTCCGGCCCGGTGCCGCCGCGCGCGGGCTGCACAAATTCGCGATACACGCCCGCCGCGATCACCACGCGCTCGCCCGGCTGCAGCACCTGCGCCGCGTGGTTGATGGTCCTGAACGGGTGCTCCCGGGTGCCCGGCCCCGAGTCATCGGCGTTCGCGGCCTGGCCGTCCACGCAGTACGTTTTGGTGAAATGCAGCGGTTTCTCCCACCGGGGGAATTCGGTGCCGTCCGGCAGGGTCGAGTCGGACGCAGGGGAGGGGGCCGGCGCGACAAACGCGAGGACGAGGGCGGGCACCGTGGCAAAACGGGCGAAGCGAAGGGTTTTCATGGGACGGCGGGGCTGAGCGAGCACAGGACTTATGCAGCAGGGGCGACAGGGCTGCAAATCGTTGCGCGCGGGAGCGTGGCGGTTCTCGGGCGCAGACGCGGCCGCCCGTCGATCGGGCACAGGGCGAAGGCGCACTCGGAGCGGCCGGCAGCGCGCGGAGTTTCGATCACATGACCCTTGTCAGACGGCGGGAAATCGGGCGGACTCGGCCCCGCCCCGTCCGATCCTCCTCCGACCCCATGGCTGACTCCAACCCTGCCGCACGCGGTGCGGCGTCCGAAGCCACCCCGATCGATCCCACCTCCGAACGGCTGTCCTTCCTCGAGAAGTTCGGTTTCGGCGTGGGCGACCTCGCTTCGAACATCCTGTTTCAGACGTTCAACCTGTTCCTGCTGTTCTTCTACACGGACGTGGCGGGACTGGGCACGGTGGCGATCTTCTGGATCTTCGGTGTCGCCAAGGTCTGGGACATGGTGAACGACCCGATGATGGGTGCGATCGCCGATCGCACGCGTTCGCGCTGGGGCCGCTACCGTCCCTACATCTTCTGGCTGGCGATTCCCTTCGGCATCAGCGCCTACCTGCTCTTCACGGTGCCGCACCTGTCGCCCACCGCGAAGATCTTCTACTGCGCATTCACGTACATCCTCGCCACGATGGTCTACACGGGAATCAACATCCCGTATTGCGCGCTCATGGGGGTGATCACGCCGAACATCCAGGAGCGCACGTCGGTCTCGCAATACCGCTTCTTCCTGGCGTTTGCGGGCCAGTTCCTGATCAGCACGTTCATGGTCCCGCTGGTCACGCTGTTCGGCCACAAGCCCGACTCGCCCACGTTCAACCCGCGGCTGGGCTACGATCCGGTCGCGGGCTATCCGACGGCGATGATCGTGTTCGGCATTCTCGCCGCCCTGCTGTTCTTCCTGACGTTCTTCACGACGAAGGAGCGCGTGACGCCCGTGGTCGAAAAGAACTCCCGCTTCCGCGACGACTGGCGGGACCTGATGCACAACCAGCCGTGGTGGGTGCTGTTCATCTCGGCGGTCCTGAACCTCACCAACGTGGCCGTGCGCAACGGCGCGATGCTCTACTTCCTCAACTATTGCGTCGCCGACAGCGGCCGCTCCCTGTTCGCCCTGAACTTCGGGTTCTTCACCCTGGAGGTCACCCGGACGGTGCTGTTCATGTCGCTCGGCACGCTCGTCCAGGTGCTCGGCGTGCTGCCCACGACGTGGCTCGCCAAGCGATTCGACAAGCGGACGCTCTACATCTGGTTCATGGTCGCGCAGGGGCTGAGCTTCGCCGCGATCTACTTTGTGCCCGCGGGCAACTACGAGCTGATCCTGATCCTGCAACTGCTCGGCATGCTCTTTGGCGGACCCGGCCCGGTCCTCGTCTTCTCGATGTATGCCGATGTGGCGGACTACTCGGAGTGGAAGACCAACCGGCGTGCGACCGGACTGGTCATCGCGACGATCCTGTTCGCCATCAAGGGCGGGATCTGGCTCGGGTCGCAGTTGAGCGCCTTGGTCCTGTGGGGGATCGGCTATACGCGGGAAACAGCCACCGACCCGGGGGTGGTGCACGGGCTGAACATCCTGTTCACCTGGATCCCCGGCATCCTGGCCGCCGTCGCCGGGCTGATCCTGCTGAAGTATCCCATCCGCGACACCCAGATGAAGCAGATCGAGCACGAGCTGCTCGCCCGCAAGCAGGCGGCCACCGCCGCGGGGAGGTGAGGGCGCGGGATCTCGGCCCCGGGCGAATCTGCCGATGGCCCGTTCCGGCCGACCGACCTACCGGATCGGCGCCTGATTTTCGGGCATTGGTTTCGCGCCTGGCGGCAGGTTGTCCCGCAGCAACTGCTCAAAACGAGGGGCGCCACGGAGGAAGTCTCATTCTGGGGAGAAGCGACGGGCCGCTTGCGAGGACTCCCGACGCGGCGGCGCCGTCGGGCGGCCCCGGCATCCTGCGTGGCATACGAGAGGAACACCGCTGTGCCGGAATCGCTCACCGGGCTCAGTCGGTGAATCCGAGCTTCTGCAGCAGCGCCGTCCAGCGCGGGTCGGCGTGGAGCGACCGGAAGAAGATCGTGATTCGGGCCCAGAAGATTCCGGGGTCATAAACCTCGTAGGCGCGGTCAAGCCAGTGGAACGCGGCGTCGACATCGCCCCGGTGCGCATGCACCTCCGCCACTTGGTAGGCGGCGGACACCGCGAATTTCGCGGTCAGCTCCGCCAACAGGGCGTCCGCTTCCTCCTGCCGGCCTTGGGCCCAGCGGACCATGGCGAGTCCCTGCACGCGAAAGATGTCCTGCGCTTCCTGCAAGGCAGCCGCGTCAGCGTCGGCGATCCGTCCCTGGGCCAGCAGGGCCCAACTGAGGTGGAGGTGCCGGCCGCGGGCGTGCGGGTTCAGGTCGATGGCGCGGCGGAACGCCTCCTCCGCCTCGACCGGCCGTCCCGCCGCCAGGTGGGCCCTTCCGGTGCAATAGAGGCCAAAATCATTCAGCGGATCCAGCTCGATGGAGCGGCGCGCGAGCACCAGCGCCTCGTCGAACCGGCCGCGGATCAGGATCTGGCTGGCGGCTTGGCTGACGATTTCAGAGTCGCCCGGCGCCAGGGCCAGCGCCTGCCGGACGGCATATTCGCCCGCGGAAAAATCCCGCTGGGAGCATTTGATCACGAGCGACAAGGCGAGAAAGCCCTCGGGCAGTTCCGGCTCGAGCTCCAGCGATCGCTTGGCCGCCGCCTCGGCCCGGGCAAAGCCTTCCGCGAACGCCCGCTCGTCCTCGGACAGCCCAAAGGCGGTCTGCCAGAAGCGGGCGAGGCCCAGGCCGGCCCAGGCCAGCGCGAATTGTGCGTCGAGGGCCAGCGCCTGCTCGTAGAGGCTGATCGCCGTGGCGACGTCGCGGGTCGTGTGGCGCCGGAAGAGGAAGCGGCCTTGGAGGTAAAGGCGGTGCGCCTCGGCGTTGTCGGTGCGGCCCCGGTTGGCCGCACGGACTTCGGCCTGCGCGTCCGGAGCGTTCGGCCGCTGGAGAAGCCTCGCCTGCAGCTCTTTGACCACCGATTGGGCGATGTCGTCCTGCACCGCGAAGATGTCGTCGAGTTCGCGGTTGTAGGTGTCCGACCACAAATGGTAGCCGTCGGCGGCATTGACCAACTGCGCCGTGATGCGGACGCGGTTGCCGGCCTTGCGCACGCTGCCTTCGAGCACCGTGGCGACGTTCAGCTTTCCGGCGATGGTCGGGATGTCGACGGTCTGTCCCTTGAAGCTGAACGACGAGGTGCGCGCGGCGACGCGCAGGCCGCGGATTTTGGCGAGGACGTTGAGCAGCTCCTCGGCGAGGCCGTCGGCGAAATATTCGTTCTCCTCGTCGCGGCTGAGGTTGACGAACGGCAGCACTGCGATGGAGGGC
>JBAIXJ010000636.1:0-3851 GCA_037916645.1 Opitutales bacterium
AGCGCCTCGCGGACGAGGGCGAAGTCGGGGGCGAGCTGGAGCGCGGCCTCGTACTCGGCGCGGGCGGCGGCCTTGTCGCCCTGCTTCTCGCGGATCATCCCCAGGCGCCAGTGCGCGGGGGCGATCCCGGGTTCCTGACCCTTCGGGGTGTATTTGAGATACGCCGCCAGGGCGGTGGCGCCGCGCTCGAGGTGCTGGCCCGTGATCGCGGCGAGGCGGCCGAGCTGGTAGTGCGCTGGCATGTGCTCCGGGTGGGTCGCGAGGAGCTCGTCGATCACGGCGAACGCCTCGGGGTATTTCTTTTCGGCGACCGCGAGATCGGCCAGCGCCTGGGCGCCGCGGACCGGATCGCGCTTCCGGATTTCGCCGGCCTCGGCCCGGGCCTTCTCCATGCTGCCGCCCGCGATGCCCGGCGCATGCCAGTAGTAATTGAGGCGCGCGGATCGGGCGTCGACATCCTCGGGATCAAGTGCCACCGCCTTGTCGTAGGCGGCGAGGGATTTGCGGGCCCAACCGGCCTTGGCGAAAAACGAAGCCCGCGAGATCATTTCGACGCAGGCGTCGCCGAGCACGCGGAAATAGAGCGACCTCGTGCCGTCCAGCGCCGTGGCCCGCTCCAGGAGCTTGGCCGATTCCTCGGGCTCGTTGAGGCGGAGCGTCGTCCAGCCGAGGTAGAACAGCGCCTCGGCATTCTGCGGCTCGGCGGCCACGATCGTCGTCCACGCCGGGCGCGCCTCGGCGTAGCGGCCGGCGTCGAAGAGCTGCCGGGCGGCGGCGGCGGACGGGAGATCGGCGGCCAGCCCGCAGGTTGCAGCCGCAAGCGTCAGGACCGCGACGCGCAGGCCGGGGCCGAACGATCGGATTCCGCTGGTGCGGGGGAGCACGTGGTTCATGGGAATCATTTTGGGCGTGCGGGCGGGCTATTCAGCTCGGAGGGCATCGAGCGGGTTGATCCGGGTCGCCCTTATGGCCGGCACCCAGCAGGCGAGGAAGACGGTGACGGCCATCACGGCCAGGTTCGCGGCCAGCAGGCCCCAGACGGGGGGCTGCATCTCGGGCAGCGCGCTGGCGATGACTCGGTTGAGCGCGAACAGCACCGCCAGGCCGGCGACGACTCCGGCCCCGAGGAGGCGCGCCCCCTCGCCGAAGACAAGCTGCACAATGTTGCCGCGCCGGGCGCCGAGCGCGACCCGCACCCCGATCTCGCGGGTGCGCTGCGCGACCATCTGCGCCACCGTGCCGAACAGCCCCACGCCGGCGATGAGCAGGCCCATGCCGGCTGAGATGGCCAGGTTCACGGTCACTAGGTCGAGATTGGCGAGGAAGCGGTGGGCCGAGGCGCGGAGCGAGCCCGTGTTGGCGATCGGGAGATCGGGATCCAGTCCCGCCACGACCTGGCGTACGGCCGGGGTCAGGCTTTCCGGCGGCAGCGAGGTGCGCAGCGCCATGAAGATGTACCGGTTCGGCGCCTGCACGAGGGGCCGGTAGATCTGCAGCCGGGTCTCCGGCGCGTCGAGGCGGACGAGCATGCGAACGTCGTCGACGACGCCGATCACCTGGATCCACTGCCCGGGGTCGCGCAGCGGGTTCGCCCCGGCGAACCGGACGCGCCGCCCGATCGCGCTCTGGCCGGGCCAGAAGCGCTCGGCGAGCGAGCGGTTGATGACCGCCACGGGCGGATCCTCGGCCTTGAGCCCGGCCGGGAAGAGCGCGCCCTCGCGCAGCGGGATCCGCAGCGTCGCGAAGAAATCCGGCGAGACGACATCGGCTTCCACGGGCGTCTCCCGACCCGGCTCCGGCATCGGCTGCCCTTCCGCGACGAGGCCGCCGGTCCGGGCCATCAGGTCGAGCGAATACATCGGCAGGGCCTGGGCCAGGGTGGCGTGCTCGACGCCGGGGATGGCCGCCAGCCGTTCGAGCAAAACCCGGTGGAACTCGCGCTGCCGGGCGTCGTCGGGATACCTCGACTGCGCCATGACGAACGTGGCGGCGAAGACCCCGTCGGGCTGCCAGCCCACGGGGCGCCGCAGGAAGGCCCGGAAACCGACGCCGAAGGAGGCGGCCGCGCCCACGAGGGCGAGGGCGAGCGCGAGCTGGCCGGCGATGAGCGCGCGCTTGAACCGCCGCTGGGCGCGGCTCGGGGTCGCGGCCCGCGAGGCCTCCTTGAGCGCGTCCACCGTGCAGGCGCGGGCCGACAGCCAGGCCGGCGCGAGGCCGAACGCGATGCCGCATCCCAGCGCGGCGAGGACGGCGAAAGCAAAGACCCGGGCGTCGATCGGGATGTCGAGGCCGCCGAGGCTGCCGATCTGGACCTGGCGGCCAAACCAGTCGTTGGACCACAGGGCGACCAGCAGCCCCAGGGGCGCGCCCCCGAGGGAAAGCAGGAGGCTTTCGGCCGCCAGCGGCCGCATCAGCTGCCCGCGGCTGCCCCCCAGGGCGGCGCGCACGGCGTAGTCGCGGGCCCGGCCGAGGGCGCGCGCCATCTGCAGACCCGCCAGGTTCGCGCACGCGATGAGCAGCATGGCCGCGGCGACACCGGTCATCAGCCAGGTCATCCTCCGGGTGCTTTCGCCCATGTTGGAGTCGTGGAGGGCGGCGACCCGGAGTCCGGCGCCGGCGTT
Organism: Opitutales bacterium; assembly: GCA_037916645.1. Taxonomy (GTDB): domain Bacteria; phylum Verrucomicrobiota; class Verrucomicrobiia; order Opitutales; family Opitutaceae; genus Fen-1467. Next base: position 2,622 of record JBAIXJ010000636.1, read on the forward strand.
CTCCGTCGGGTACTGCTGCGCCAGGCGGGCGGCGATCGTGTCGAGTTCGCGCTGGGCCTGGCCGGGGCTGACGCCCGGCTTGAGACGGGCGACGCAGTGCATGAAGCCGCCGGAGCGCCGCGTCCGATAGGCAGGCTCGAGCGTGGAGGGCGTGACGAACTCGACGAGACCCCACACCAGGGGGGCGTCGAATTCCGGCGGCAGCACGCCGATGATCGTGTGCGGCTGGCCGTTCAGGCGGACCGAGGCGCCGATGGCCCCGGGATCAGCGCCATAACGGCGGATCCAGGTGCGATAGGCGATCAGCGCGACCGCCGGCTGCCCCGGCTGGTCGTCGCCGGGTGCAAACCCGCGGCCCAGCGCCGGCTTGACCCTCAGAACGTCGAGGAACTCTGCGGTGGCGCCCAGGCCCACGACCTGTTCCGCGGGCTGGCCGGGTTCGCCGAGCGCGTAGTTGTCCGTGTGGAAGATGGCCGTGCCGCTGAACGACGTCACGGCCTCGCGGACGTCGAGCAGGTTGGCGGGGGCGTGCCGCAGCGAGGCCGACTGGCGCGACGTGCGGAAGATGCGCACGAGGCGGCCGGCCTCGGGATAGGGCAGCTCGCGCAGCAGCAGGGCGTTGGTGATGCTGAAGGACGACGCGCAGAAGCCGATGCCGAGGGCGAGCGTGAGCAGCGCCACGGCGGTGAAACCTGGCGATTTGCCGAGCTGGCGCCAGGCGACTTTGAGATCGGAGAGCATGCCGGATGGGTTGAGGCTCAGGTTGAAGGCGAGGGGAGGCCGAATGATGACCCCGAGGTCATGGAACAACGTGTTCCGCGTCGGTTGGGATCGGGCATCTTGGTTGGGAGGAGCGGAGGAGCCGCTATTCGGCCCGCAGGGCCACGACCGGATCGACCTTCGTCGCCCGATACGCCGGGATCCAGCAGGCGAACAGCGCGACGGCGAGGAGCGCCGCGGCCACCAGGGCGATGGTGACCGGATCCGCCGCGGCCATTCCAGGCATCGAGGATTGCAGGGCCAGGTTCAGGGCGAACGCGGCTACGGTGCCGATCAGCAGGCCGATGCCGGTGAGCACCAAACCCCGGCGCAGCACCAGCCCGAGCACGTCCCCCGGCGTGGCCCCGAGCGCGAGCCGGATGCCGAACTCGCCCGTGCGCTGCGCCACGAGATTGGAAATCACGCCATAGAGGCCGAGCGCGGCGAGGACGAGACCCAGCAGCGCAAAAC
>JBAIXJ010000637.1:0-6098 GCA_037916645.1 Opitutales bacterium
CTCAGCGCAGGAATTCGCGGTAGAAGAGGACGGCGGAGATGGTGAAGCCGATGGCGGTGATGATGTGGCGGACGTGCCGCTGGGGGATCCGCTGGGCGTAGTGGGCGCCGAGGAAGTAGCCGGCCAGCGCGCCGATCGTCATCACGCCCGCCTTGGGCCAGTCGATCAGGCCCGCGTAGATGAAGTAGAGCGCGGCAACCAGGTTGATGAGCGAGCCGAGCACCGTCTTGAGGGCGTTCATCTCGTGGATGTCCGTGAGGCCGATGAACGCGAGCGACGCCAGCATGAGGATTCCGATCCCGGCGCCAAAGTAGCCGCCGTAGAGCGCCACAAACAGCTGGTAGACCACGGCGGCGCCGACGGCCCGGCCGTGGGGGTGGGCCGTTCCGCCGGCCCCCGGGTCGAAGCCCGCAAAACGCCGGAAGGCGCCCTGGGCGAGGAAGACCAGCGTGGCAAAGAGCAGGAGAAACGGCACCAGGTGGGCGAAGATCTTCTCGCCGGTGACGGTCAGCAGCATCGCGCCCACGAGGCCGCCGACCAGGCTCACCGGAACGAAGCGCTGGAGCCAGACGCGCGTGGAGGCGAGCTGCCGGCGGTAGCCGAAGATTCCGCCGAAGGTGCCGATGACGAGCGCGAGCGTGCTGGTGGCATTGGCCACGACCGTGGGCGTTCGCACGAGCAACAGGGTGGGGAAGGTGATCAGCGTTCCGCCGCCGGCGACCGCATTCACCGCCCCCGCCGCCACGGCGGAGATGGCCAGCAGAATCGCGTCACCCCAGGTCATGCGCCCCAAAGGTGGGGGCACCGCGGCCAGAAGCAAAAGAAACTTGCCGCACGCGCCGATTCCGACGGAGCCGGCCTCCGATCCGATCGAGCACCACCAGCAGGGGTTCGAGGAGAAACGGGAGCGGATCCCTGGGGGAGAAGACAGAGAATGCCGTCCGTCCGCGGAGCGAGCGGAGGTATTGCCCGACGCTTATTCGTCCCGCGCGGATCTCTTGGGCCGCCGCCCGCACGTCCGTCGCGAAACGCACCCACTTGACGCCGTAACGTGGCGGTCCCGCCGCCGCCGACTGCCCGAGGGCGTCGGCATAAGCGAGGTACGGCAGGTCCAGGCCGGCCGCGCGGGCGAGGCCGAGCCAGGCCCACATCCGGGGATTCACCTCCAGCAATTCGAACCGGGCGTGCCGTCCATTCCACATGAACTCGACCTCGGCCAAGCCGGTATAGCGGACCGCGCCCAGCAGTCGGGCGGCGAGTTCCCGGAGCCCGGGAATCTCGGCGGCTTCGACGAAGGTGCTGCTCCGGCCAAAATCGGTGGGGAGCTGCCGCTTCCGCCGAGCCGACAAGCCGGCGACCGGCTGGCCCTCGCGGAAATAGCCGGCGTAGGAGACGAGGTTGCTGCCGGCGTCGGGCAGGAATTCCTGCACGATGATCTCGTCCGGGGGAATGACCCGTACCATCGCCGCGTAGCAGCGTTGGAACTCCGCGCGGTCGTCGGCGCGATAGGCCTTCCGGTTGGTGGCCGAGAAGAACGGGGCGCTGATCGCAGGCTTGAGCACGACGGGGAAGCCGAAATTCCCGGCGGCGAGTTCCCCGCCGGCAGGCGCCGTCCAGGTATCGGGAATGGGCACGCCGGTTTGCCGGGCCAGCGCATAGGTGAGTCGCTTGTCGAAAAAGTGGCGCGCAGCCTCCCACCGGGGCGTGGCCAACGCAAAATGCGCCCGAAGTTCCGGCGGGGGCTCGGCGAGGACCCGCAGATGCGCGTCGGCGGTGGGAAAAACGACCCAGCCCTGCAACCCGTGGTCGCGGGCCAGGGTGGACAGGAACTCCGGAAGCATCTCCGGTTGCAGGGCGCGCGGCCACCCGTACGATCGGCGGACCGACCGCGAGAAGCGGGCGGGCGAGGTCGCGTGGCCCACAATGCGCACCTGGACGCCCTGGGCTGCGAGAGTGCGCGCTGCTTCGAGGCTCACGAAGCCGCCGCCGAGAATGAGCGCTCCGGGACCGGGATCAGCGCGGTTCATGCGGTGGCCGAGTAGGGGTAGGAGGCCGCCGTATACGGGCGGTGGGCCGTGAGGTCAGCCCGGGCGTTTGGCCCAGAGGCGGAGCGAGGTGAGCAGGAACTGCTCGAGGGCGGCGGATTCGTTGAGGTTGACGCGCAGCAGCCCGGCGCAGCGCTCGAGTTCGCCGACCGCGGCCGTGAGCGCGTTCCGGGTGGCGCGCCCGGCCTCCGCGCCCTCGCCGGCGGCCAGGCGCGGCCGGGCGAAGGCGATCGTGCCCTGCTCGATTTCGGCGAAGAGCTTCTGGCGGATGCCGTTGGCGATGCCGATTTCGATCGCCTCCAGCTCGTCCTCGTCGAGATCGGGCGGGAGCCGGTCCTTCTGCGCCGCCAGCACGGCGGCCGTCGCGCTGGCGAGGATGGCCTGGAAGCGGGCGATGAGGCCGTACATGCCCATGACCTGCGCGGCGATGGCGGCTCGGTCCATGCCGCCGGCCGCGAGGCGGGTCAGCCAGGTCTGGTAGTCGGCCCGCCAGGCCGGCAGGTCGGGATGCGCCAACGGGACCGCCGTGGCCGCGAACCGGAAATGCAGGCAGCGGCTGCGGATCGTCGGCAGCAGGACGTAGGGCCGCGTCGTGGCCAGGAGCAGGGTGGTGCGGCCGGGCGGCTCCTCCAGCGTCTTGAGGAAGGCATTGCTGGTCGCAGCGTTCATCCGGTCGGCCTCGCAGACGATGCCCACCTTGCGGGTGGCCACCGCCGGGGAGACGGAGATCTGGCGCAGAAAGTCGCGCATGGTGCCCGGCTGCGGACTGTCGGGATCGCCGATCCGGATCTGCCGTGCCCGGCCGGCGGGGCGCAGCACGAAGCAGTCGGGGTGCTGGTCGATGGGAAACGGCTGCGGGTTCGGCGGACCGTTCAGGAGGCGGTCGGCGATGGCGTGGGCCACCAGCATGAGCGTGTCGAGGTCGTCCCCATGCAGCAGCAGGCTGTGGCCGAGCCGGTCGCGCTGCAGCGCGCGTTCGATCACGACGACCGCGGGCGTGCCGGCGAGCGATTCGGGCCAGGAGACGGAGGGCATGAAGCGCGGAACGTTGGGCCCCGCCGGCCGGGCGGGGCCGTTACAGGCCGATGCGCTTCTTCACCTCGGCCCAGATGAGCTTGCGCACCTTTTCCTCCGACAGGGTGCCGTCGACGACGAAGAAGCGCTTCGGCAGCGAGCGGGCGAGCAGAAGGTAGCCGTCGCGGACCTTCTTGTAGAAGTCGATGTTCTCGCGCTCCATGCGGTTCGGGAGGTCCGACGCGCGCTGGTGGATCCGGGCGAGGCTGACGTCCGTCGGTACGTCGAGCACGATGGTCAGGTCGGGCAGGACGTTGCCGACGGCGAACTTGTTGATCTGCTGGACCGGATCGAGGGACAGGTTTCGCGCCACGCCCTGGTAGACCGTGCTGGAATCGATGTAGCGGTCGCAGAGGACGATGACACCCTTGACCAGATTGGGGGCGATGAGCTCGCGCACGAGCTGGGCGCGGGCGGCGGCGAACAGCAGGAGCTCGGTCTCGGCGCACATCTCATCGCCCTTGGAGTTGTGGACGATGATGTTGCGGACCTGCTCGCCGATCTCGGTCCCGCCCGGCTCGCGGGTCGAGATCACCTCGCGCCCCACCTCCTGCAGCTGCTCGGCAAGGTGGGCGATCTGGGTGGACTTGCCGCTGCCTTCGGAACCTTCGAAGGAAATGAGGATGCCGCGGCTGTCGGTGCCGCCGCGAGGGGGGGTGACGACCTGCCCGGTCGATCGGGCCGGCTTCTTCTTGGTTTTCATCACGTGGGCAAGGCTAACGGTTTAGCGCCATTGGGCGAGAAACGATTCGAGGTCGCCGAGCGAGGGGCTCCGCGCGGTGCGAACGTAAAATCCGGACGTGCCGACGCCGAGGCCCAGGCAGGCCTCGGGCCCGAGCCCGAGCAGCTGGCCGGTCACGAACCCGGCGTTGAAATGGTCGCCCGCGCCGGTGGTGAGCAGGGGTTTCTCGGTGTAGGGCCCGGGCACCCACCAGGTGTCGTCGCGCGTCGCGCAGGCGGCCGATTCCTTCGGATGGATGACCACGGTGGCGACGTCGAGGGCCTGGCGGATCTGCCGCGCCATGGCGCGCAGCCCCTTTTCGTCCTCCGTCGCCCCGCCCAGGCCGAGCGCGCCGAACACCTGCTGCGCCTCCTTGAGGTTGAGGCCGAGCGTCACCCGGCCGAAGGCCTGGAAGCGGCCGATGGCGCGGAGGACCTGCGCCAGGTCCGCCGGCGAGCGCTTTTCCGGGTCGGCGAGGTCGAAGAAGAACAGGCGTTCGCGGGGCGGCAGGATGGGGAAGACCCGCCCGACCAGCTCGTCCAGGATGGCGGTCATGTTCGGGATCATCGTCCAGTTGACCAGGGCGACGAGGTCCGCGCGGGACAGGAGGTCGAACAGCGGCCCCTCGCCCATGACCTGGACCATGCGCGCGAACGTGATTTCATCCAGGCTCTCGAGCAGGCCGAGCATGATCTTGCCGTCGGGGCATTCGACGGCCGTGGTGAAGGCGGGCTCGCACAACGAGACGGCGTCGGCGCGGCGGGCGAACTCCTCCAGCACCGGGTGCACGGTGGGCGCGCCGAGGGCGCCGACGTACTTCACGCGCAGGCCGGCGGCCAGGAGGGCGTTCGCCATCAGCGGGCCGTTGCCCCCCAGCTTGTGGAGGTGGGTGACGAGCTCGATGTTCGTGCTCTTGCCCGCGGCGGCCACGATCCGCCGCCCGAACTCCTCGAGCGTCGCCATGGGCGTGAAGGCGGCGCCGGGTCCGGTCCGGGTGGCGACGGGGTGAACGATGCGGTCGACGAAGCCGTCCAGGCCGACGAAGGCGAATTTGCCCGTGATGGAGCCGCGCCGGGTGCGAAGTTCGTCGAGGGTGCGCGTTTTGAAATCCATGGGCGGGGAACCCCGTAGCAAAAAGGGCCGCCGGGGAGTCGCAATCAGATTCGCGCGGCGGCGAGCGGTGTCTCTTCTGGAACCACAAAGCCACGAAGGCACCAAGAGACGGAGAAGACCGAAGCGCAGATTCCGAATTGCGAACGGTGGGGCGCGTTACCTGTCCGCCGAAGCCTCTGGCGAAGGCCGGATCCCTAACGCGCCGGATCCGCATCGCGGCGGCCTAAGGATCCGCCTTCGGACAGCAAGCTTCCGTCCCGCCACGCCGGCCGTGGCGCTTCGGCGGACAGGTAGGCCGCCCTACCGGAAACTGAGGGCCGCCCCCGGTCATCGCAGACCCTCAACCCAGAACTCCAGACGCGGAACCCAAAACCGTCCCGCGGCGCGGGGCGATTTTCCATTGCGCGGTCCCGGCAATCGCGCCATGTCTCGACACGCCATGCCTTCGTCGGTCTTGCTGCCGTCCGTCCTTGCCACCACCAATCCCTGGACCCTCTTCGTCCACTGCGACCCTGTCGGCCAGGTGATCACGGTCCTGCTGGCCGTGTTCAGCCTCGTGGCCTGGACGATCATGTTCGGGAAGCACATGGAGCTGAAAAACCTCGGGCGGCTCAACCGCTCGTTCGAGGGGCGGCTGCGCGAACAGCGGACGCTGCTCAACCTGCCGGAGGCTTTCCGCAACGTCCGGACGATCCCGTACGCGGATCTCTTCAGCGACGCGATCGAGGCCTACTGGCGCGCCGCGGCGATCGGCAAGGAGAAGGGCGAGGACACGCTGCGGGCCCGGCTGGAGCACGCGGAGAACGCCCTCCAGCGCGGCCTGGCCCGGCAGACGCTGCGCTATGAGTCGAGCATGATCTTCCTCGCCAGCATCGTGTCGGGGGCGCCGTTCCTCGGCCTCCTCGGCACCGTCTGGGGCGTGATGGAGGCGTTCAGCTCCGTCTCGGTCCAGCAGACGGCGACGATCCAGACCCTCGCGCCCGGCGTCTCCGCGGCGCTGCTCACGACGATCTCCGGCCTGATCGTGGCGATCCCGTCCGTCTTCGGCTACAACATCCTGCTCGCGCGCAGCCGGGCGCTGATCACGGAGACGGAGAACTACGCCAGCAGCCTGGCGGACCGGATCGAGCTGGAAATGCAGATGT
>JBAIXJ010000638.1:0-18207 GCA_037916645.1 Opitutales bacterium
GCGTAGGTCACCGCGCCGTTCGCGGCGGTGCCTCCGAGCTGCACGCCGACGTCGCGGTTCGGCACCAGGCTGCTGACGAGCGAACGCTCGTTGAAAAAGGTCCACGAGTCCGACTGCAACAGCTCGAGGCCGAGCGGGGCCTTGAACTTGCCGAACTTGATCTGGAGGGACTTGGTCAGCGCAATCGCCACGTTCGCATCGAGGATGCTCGGGGCGCCGGTGCCGCCAAATTCCGGCACCAACTGGAAGGAGGTGATCCCGCCGATCGTGCCCTCCAGAATCGGGCGGGCGCGCCGCAGGAGGAAGGTGTTGTTGACGATGCCGCGGTCGCCAAAGAACACGCGGGAGTCGAACTGCACCAGCCCGCGGATGCTCACCGCGTTGGCGCCGTCGCCCGTGGCCACGGTGAACCCTTTCTCGCCGAAGCTCATCCTTGGCGCCGCCTTTGCCGCCTCCTGCTCCTTGAGCGCCTGCTTGCGCTCGAGGGCCTGAAGTTTCTCGTCGAGCCGGCGGATCTGCTCGCGCAACGCCTGGATCTCGGCCTCGGTGTCGTCATCGGCGGCGGGTGCCGCGGGCAGACCGCCGAATGAGGCGATCGCCAATGTCAGCGGGATGAGCCTGGACTTGGTCGTCGTCATATTGCGTAGTCGCCAAGCACGTTGTTGATCAGGCCTTCGACCGGCTGCAGGCTGACCGGGGCGGAAGGCCTTCGGGAGCCGCGGCGACCCGTCGGCGGTGATTTCGGACGCGCCGCCTGCGCGAACGGCAATGGCACGCCGTCGCGCCGCATCTTGCGCAGCGTCACCTCCACCACGTCGGCCAGCGAATACCGGTCGAGGATGTTCGCGATGGCGTTGCGGACATCCAGCATCAGCATGCGCAGCCCGCAATGGCTCTCGTCGGGGCACGAGCACTTCTCGTAGGCCGTCTGGCTGACGCAGTTGATCGGGGCCAGCGGGCCGTCGATCAAACGCACGACCTGCCCGACCGCGATCTTGCTGGCCGGGCGGGCGAGCGCGTAGCCGCCGTACCTTCCCCGGGTGCTCACCACCAAGCCGGCGTCGCGCAGCACCTGCATGATCTGCTCCAGGAATTTGGCCGGTATCTGCTCGCTGGCAGCAAGTTCCGTAAGTTGAATCAACGGCCTGCCAACTTCGGCAGCGATGCCGAGATCGATCAAAGCGCGAAGGGCGTATTCGCCTCTCTTTGAGACCTTCATAATTCCTACTGAACTAATCTAGATTCTCCAAGTCGGATATTGGCAAGGTTTTTTTCCCGGATTCCTTTGCGCATCGGTCGGTGGAAGCCCGGGCTGCCCCCCCAACCGGTCCCGCCGCGCACGCCGGACGGCCATTTCGCATCGCGGATCACCGCCGCACTGCACACTGTCGTGACCGGATTCCCGGCATGGACTCCTCCGGCCAGTTTCCTGCACCTTCGCGCGAGGCAGCGCCCGCTTCCGCCGACCCTCCGCCGCCGACCGGCTTCGGCCTGGCCCGGACGTTCGCTTCGCTGAAGCACCGCAACTACCGCCTCTTTTTCGCCGGCCAGCTGGTGTCGTTGACGGGAACCTGGATGCAGAATGTGGCCCAGGCCTGGCTCGTGTACCAGCTGACCAATTCGCCCTTCAAGCTGGGAGTCGTGGCCTTCGCGGCCGGCGTGCCCGCGCTGATCTTTTCCCTCTGGGCCGGAGTCGTGGCCGACCGCACGCCGAAGCGCCGGCTGCTGTTGTTCACCCAGACCGGCATGATGCTCCTGGCCTTCGTGCTCGCGGCGGACATGTTTCTCGGCGCGGTCCAGTGGTGGCATGTGGCCGTGCTGGCGTTCCTGCTGGGCGTGGCCAATGCCTTCGACGCGCCCGCGCGCCAGGCGTTTGTCGTCGAGATGGTGGGGCGAAGCGAGCTGATGAACGCCATCGCGCTCAACTCCGCGATGTTCAACTCAGCCCGGATCGTCGGGCCCGCCCTCGCCGGCATCACCCTGGCCGCGCTGGGCGCCGCCTGGTGCTTCGTGCTCAACGGCGTCAGCTTTCTCGCCGTGATCGGGGGCCTGGCCCTGATGGATGTGCAACCGTACGTCGGCGCGCCGGCCGCCGAGTCCCACTGGACGCAGATGCGCGAGGGTCTCAGCTACGTCTGGCACCAGACGACGGTGCGGAGCCTGCTCACGCTCGTGGCGGTTTCGAACCTGTTCGCCCTCGGCTTCCTGGCGCTGCTGCCGGCGTTCGCGCAGGACGTGCTGCACATCGGAACGGTTGGCTACGGCCTGTTGAGCACGGCCCTCGGCGTGGGCGCGCTGGCCGGCGCGCTCATCCTGGCGTCCCTGGGCGACCACTCGCGCAAGGGGATGATGCTCACCGCGGGCAACCTCACCGTTCCCGTCGTGGTGATCGCGCTCGCCCTCTCGCGCTCCTATCACCTGACCCTGGCCCTGCTCGTGATCGGCGGCCTCGGGTTCATGACGCAGAACGCGACCGCCAACACCCTCCTGCAGAAGATCGTCCCCGACGGCCTGCGGGGCCGGGTCATGAGCGTCTACATGATGGTGTTTCTCGGCTTCTATCCGATCGGCTCGCTCGTCGCGGGCGCGGTGGCCGAGCGCTTCGGCGTGCCCGCCGGCGCCGCCTTCGGCGGGGCGGTGGCGCTCGGGTACGGCCTTTATCTGTATTGGCGCGCGCCGCGGCTGCGTGCCCTGCGTTAGTTCCCGGGCGATTTGGCCCCGGGCTTCTCCGGGCGCCGGAAGTCCTTGTGATCGGTCTTCTGCAAATCGTCCAATTGCCTGGCGAGTTTCGCGGCCTCTTCGTTCTCGCCGGCCCGCAGGGCGTCCTCCAGCCGGTCCACCGCGGTGATGAACTCGCCCATCTTCTCCCGGAATTTCTCCACGAACGCCGCGCGGTCGGCCTCGGGCAGATCCTGCGCCTTCAACGGCGTGTGCTTCCGCGCCTCCGTCGCGCCCGCCTTGATCGTCTCCGCCAGCTCCAACGACGAGGCGTTCTGCGCCGGGTCGGCCACCTGCTTGCGCAGCTGCCGGTAGGCCTTCCCGATCTGGTGCATGGCCTTTTCGATGTCGGTATCCGGGCGGTCCTTTTTCGGCTGGGCGGAGAGGACGGCGGGCACGAGCAGCAGGGCTGCGGACAAGCGGAGCAATCTTTGCATAGGAATGAGGTTGGTGGCGGGTGCCGGCCCGGGTTCGGGCGGCGGTCGGATTACGTAACGAGAAACCCCGCTTCCGCAAGGCGGCGCGGCATTTCCCCGCGCCCGCTCACAGCGTCAGCCGCAGGCCGTCGTACGCCAGGCGGACGCCGGCGGGCAGGGTGGCCTCGAACGGCCCGTGGTCGATCGAATGGGTCAGGTGGGTCAGGTACGTGACCGGGGCGCCGAGCGTGCGCGCCACCTCGACGGCCTCGGCGATGTTCAGGTGGGTCGGATGCGCCTCGGGGCGCAGCCCGTCGAGCACCACCGCGTGCGCGCCCTGCGCCAGGGCCTGCGCCTCGGCCGTCACGCGCTTGCAGTCGGTGTAGTAGACGAATTTGGCGCCGGTGCCGCGTTCCTCGAACACCAACCCGAGCACGTTGATGCCGCCGTGGGGCAGCAGGGTCGACCGGATCGTCCCCTGCTCCAGTTCCAGCACCGCCGGCATCTCCAGCAGCTTGAAGGCCGGATAGCCGCGCACCACCGGCCGTTCCATGATCGCGTACGGATACATCGCGATCACGCGGCTCATGCCCTCGTCGGTCGAGTAGATGGTCAGCGCGTTGCCGCCGAGCAGGTCGCAGAAGCGCCGCAGGTCGTCCATGCCCGCGATGTGGTCGGCGTGCCCGTGGGTGAGGATGAACAGGTCCAGGCGCCCGACCCCGTGGCGGAGGCACTGCTCGCGGAACTCCTGCGCCGCGTCGACCTGGATGTGCAGGCCGCCCATCACGACGTGAACGCTGCAGCGGGTGCGACGGTTGCGCGGGTCGGACGACGTGCAGACCGGACAGCGGCAGGCGATCATCGGCACCCCCTGCGACGTTCCGGAGCCGAGGACGATCACTTCCATGGCGACAGGTGAACCGTGGAATTCACCGTCGCCAAGCTTTATTCACTGGCGGCCGATTCGATTCGGCCCCGGTTCAATTGTCGCCACTGCGCACGGTGATTTGAACCGGGGCGGAAACGACAATTGCGCCCGAGTTCGTCCGCGCCCGGGCCGTGAATGTGTGGGTTCCCGAGCCGAGGTTCTTTGCGGTGAGGGTGTACGGCGCCGTGTAGTCCGTGCCCAGCAGGCTGGTGCCATCGAAGAATTGCACGCGGCTGGCGCTGCCGGACGGCGAGACGCTCGCGGCCAGGGCAACGTTCGCCGGTGCCTGGTAGACCGCCCCGTTGGACGGACTGGTCAGGACCACCGTCACTGCGGTGGAGTTCACCGTCAGCGTGGCGGTGGCGCTCGTGACCGAACCCGCGGAATTGCTGACAATCACCCGGTAATTGCCGGCGGCCGCCGTCGTGACGCTGGTCAGGGTGAGGGTCGCGCCCGTGGCGCCCGCGAGGGTGGTGCCATTCTTCTGCCATTGATAGCTCAGCGGCGATGTGCCCGTGGCGACGACGGCGAAGGTGACGTTGGCCCCCGCATTCACGGTCTGGCTGACCGGCTGGGTGGTGATCGCCGGCGGCACCGCGCTGCCGGTGCTCACGATCAAAGTCGCGCTCGAGCTGGTTATGGACCCGGCGGCGTTCGAGACGACGACCGTGTAGACCCCCGCATCAGCCGTCGTGACCGATGCCAACGCCAGACTCGGACCGGTGGCGCCCGGGAGGTCGACCCCATCCTTCCGCCATTGGTAGCTCAGCGGCGGGGTGCCGGCAGCCACGACGCTGAACGTCACACTGCCGCCCGCCGCGACCGTCTGCCCAAGCGGCTGCGTCGTGATCGTGGGCGTCACCGCCCCGCCGGAGCCCACGGTGACCGTCCCCGTGCCAAGGTTCGAATTCTTCGCCCCGTTGTAGGCGGCAAACGTGAAGCTATCGACCCCCGCGTAGCCCGCGTCCGGATAATACGTGGCGACGCCGTTGATCAACCCCACCGCCCCGTGCGTGGCCTGCGAGATGATCCGCAGCGTCAGGTTGGTGCCCGTCGCGGGCAGGGTGACGGCCACCGGTATGCTCATCGAGGTCGCAACCGCAAAGTCGCTGACCGTGGGTGCGGGCCCGGGAGTGCCGTCGCCGCCGGGACCGTTGTGGCACATGTAGCAGCCGATGATGGCCCCCCGAAAGACCGCCTGTCCGGCGATCGTGCGATCGGCCTTCATGAGCGACAGCACCGTCCCTCGATAATCGGTTCCGTGGCAGGCCTGGCACTGCGCGGTGCCGCCGCTTTCGACGACGTCCGCATGCCGGCTGACCCAATCCGGACCGATCGGATGCAGCCCGTGCGGGCCGCCGGCCGTCGTGGCCGGCATCGTGGTGTGGCAGGCGGTGCACTCGGCGATCATCCCGACGTGGCCCTGCACCTCCTGGCTCTCGATGTTGTCATTGGGCTGCGTGGTCGGGAACTCGGCATGCGTCGAGCCGTGGCAAGCCGAGCATTGAAGTCCTCCGTGGCCCGCCGAGAACCGGTACAAAGACAGGCCCGTGGCCGGCGTGTTGGGGGTGGTCGCAAAGGTCTGATCCACCGCCGTCCGCACCGTGAAGTTCGCGTCGGTGAACACCGAGGTGTACCGGATCTGCCCGTTGTTGTGCGTCGCCGTGCCGGTATGGCAGCTCTGGCATTGTGGCTCCTGGAACCACCCGACGCGCGTCGCCGCGCCCACCTGCGTCAGGTTGCCGTGGCAGCTCTGGCACTGCATCGCCATCGTCCCGTCGGCGGCGATCGCGCGGCCCATGGCGCCGCGCAGGCACCGCGTGGTCGAGCCGGGATGGCACCGGTAGCAGGCCGCGCGGTTCGCCAGGCTGTTGAGGGTGACGTTCATCACCGGGTCCACGACGTTGGCATGCAGCGAGTGCACGGCGGCCGTTAGCGGCGGGATCCCCGGCAGGCCGCTGCCCTGCAGCGCCTCCGAAAGGTGGCAGGCGGCGCACGCGACCGGGTGTCCGTCGGCGACGACATTGGCATACAGGCCGGCGGCATTGAAGCCCTTGGCGGCCAGTGCGGCCGTATAGGCGGCCGCCTGCCCGGAAAACTGCAACTCGTCGTGCAGGCGCAGGATGTTCAACCGGTAGTCGCGCTCCGGGTTCGCGTTGAACACCCAGCCCGCCGACGGCTGCGCCGCCGGCACGCTGCCCGAGGCGTGGCACGCGCGGCAGTCCATCTCGTCGGAGACGGGCAGCACGATGTCGCTCGTGGCGATGACCGTGTTGGTCGAATCGCGCGCGACCAGCCGCATCAGCGGATATTCGTTCTTCATCATCGCATCGTCGAAAGGGGTGAGCGGAATCCCCTCGGCGCGAAACCAGTTGACCGGCGTGGTCACGCCGGCCGCCGGGGTGTTGGCGGTCTCGTAGAGCATGCGCTGCGGCATGTTGGCGCCTCCCGGCATGGCCCAGCCCGCCAGGCCCGTGTCCGGCGCCAGAGTCCCGTAGAGAAACGGGGTAAAGGCGAAGAAGTTGCTTTTGCCGACCGAGGTGCGGTTGATCGAACCGGCCGGGTCGGCCACCGCCTGATAGGTGACCGTGTAGCCCGAACCATTCGTCACGAGCACGCCGTTGACGATGAGCTGGGCCTCGATCGTGTTGTACGGCGGCAGGACGGAAAACACGGAATAGTCGCTGTCCATGCAGTGCATTCCCAGATTGTTCCATCCGAGCAGGGCGGCGCTGGCCGCGGCGAGTGGGGCGGGGGCGGTCAGAACGGCCGCCAACAGGCCGGTGAGGTAGTTATTTTTCTGCATTTGCGTATATGCGCATACTCGCGCAGTGCGACTTCCAACCCGAGTTCCCGGATAATGTTCCCGATGGGTCATATTTCCGCCGCCCCCCGGCCGGATTTCGGCAATTTCCCGCGAACTGCACCGCTCTTCCGGCGGCTTGGCCTTGCATTCCGCCCGAACGGTCCCTGGCGCCTGCACCGTCCTCCCCGGGGGTCAATCCGCCGGCGCGCGGCACCGCCGTCTGGGTCCAGCCGAAAAAGCACCCACGCCGGTGGAAGAACCGGGGTCGTCTGCGAGGGTCCTGCCGGACGGTCCGAGCCTGTCGTGCCGGGCTTCCGCTCGCGGCCCCGCGCGGGGACACCGTCTGGAATGGCCTTGAGATCGCTGCCAGGATGGCGGATGGAATCTCCTGCCCTGCCCCGGCAGGTATCCTTGTGGCTCGCCCCACCTCCACGATGCACCCGCGCCTCGCCGCCCTCTTCGCCCAGCAATTCGGTGCCCCTCCGACCGAAGCGGTCGATCTGCGGGCGCACGGCTCGGAGCGCAAGCTCTTCCGGCTGCGCGCCGCCGACGGGCGCACCGCGATCGGCGTGGAATCCGCCGACGCCGGGGAAAACGCGGCGTTCGTCGGCTTCGCGCGCCATTTCCGCGCGGCCGGGTTGCCGATGCCCGCCATTTTCGGCGAGGATGCCGCGGCGGGCGTCTACCTGGAGGAGGACCTCGGCGACACGACGCTGTTCGACCTCCTGCAGCGTGAGCGCGGCGCGGCGCCGGACGTGCCGCCGCCGGCCGCCGCCGTCTACGAGGAGGCGGTCCGCCTGCTGGCGCGCATCCAGATCGAGGCCGCGCGCGGCCTCGACTACCGGCTGTGCCATCCGCACGGGGCGTTCGACCGCCGCTCGATGACCTGGGACCTGAACTACTTCAAGTACTACTTCCTCCGCCTCGCGAAGGTGCCGTTCCACGAGCAGCGGCTGGAAAACGACTTCGAGGCGCTGTGCACCTTTCTCCTGCAGGCGCCGGCCGATTTCTTCCTCTACCGCGATTTCCAGTCGCGCAACATCATGGTGCGGGACGGCCATCCGTGGTTCATCGACTTCCAGGGCGGCCGCCGCGGCGCCCTGCCCTACGACCTCGCCTCGCTCGTGCTCGACGCCAAGGCCAACCTGCCGTTCGCGTTTCGCGACCAGCTCAAGGCGGTCTACCTGCGGGCCGCGGCCGAATTGACGGCGATCGACCCGGCGCAATTCGAGGTCTTCTTCCGCGGCTTCTCCCTCATCCGGCTGCTGCAGGCGATGGGCGCCTACGGCTACCGCGGTTTCTACGAGCGCAAGCCGCATTTCCTCCAGAGCGTGCCCTACGCGATCCGCAACCTCGAGCGCCTGCTCGGCGAGGGTCCGTTCCCGGTGGCGCTGCCGGAACTGCAGGCGGCCCTGCACCGCCTCGTCGCCTCGGCGAAGCTGCGCGCCATCGCCGAGGTCTCGATTCCGCTCACCGTGCGGGTCGAGAGCTTCTCCTACCACCGCGGCTATCCAACCGACACCTCCGGGCACGGCGGCGGCTTCGTGTTCGACTGCCGCGCCCTGCCGAACCCGGGGCGCGAGGCGGCCTTTGCCCGGCTCACCGGCCTGGACGACGCTGTGATCGCCTGGCTGCGCGGCTACGACGAGGTCGAGCAGTTTCTCGCGCAGGTCCAGCTGCTGCTCGAGCCGACCCTTGCCACCTACCAGCAGCGCCGCTTCACCCATCTTTCGGTCGCGTTTGGCTGCACCGGCGGGCAGCACCGGAGCGTCTACTGCGCCGAGGCGCTCGCCCAGTGGCTGCGCAGCCGCGCCGGCATCGTCGTCGAGGTGGCGCACCGCGAACAGGCGCTTTGGCCGCGGGCCAATCCGGGCTGAAGGACTCACCGGCCGCCCCTGATGAACCACGAAGACACAAAGACACGGAGCAGGATGCCTGCAATGATCGGGTTCCTTTGTGCCTCGGCGTCTTTGCGGTGCGATCCACCGGCGGAGTCGGGTTCCGCATGAAAGCCTTGGTCCTTGCCGCCGGCCGCGGCGCCCGGCTCGGCGAACTCACGGCCAGCCGGCCCAAGGCCCTCGTCGAGATCGGCGGCACGACGCTGCTCGAGCTCGTGCTGCGCCGGCTGGTGGCGGCCGGCGTGACCGAGGCGATCCTCAACCTCCACCACCACGGCGAGATGATCCCCCCGTTCGTCGAGCGGCAGGGAAAGTTCGGGCTGCGCCGGGTCGAATACTCGCGCGAGCCGGAGCTGCTCGACACGGGCGGCGGGCTCAAGCAGGCCGCGTGGTTCTTCGACGACGGCCGCCCGTTCCTGGTCCACAACTGCGACGTGCTCAGCGACATTGACTTGGCGGCGCTGGTCCGGGCGCACGAGGCGTCGGACGCCTTGGCGACGCTCGCGGTGAAATCCCGTCCGACGGCGCGGCCGCTGCTCTTCGACGCCGAAGGACGTCTCGTCGGCCGCCGGCGCGCCGGCACCGGCGACACGATCGTCCGGACGCCGCGGGGTGCGCCGGAGGCGCTCGGATATTGCGGCATCCTGGCGGCGTCCCCGGGGCTCTTCGCCCGGATCACGGAGACCGGCGCGTTTCCCCTCGCCGACTGCTGCGTGCGGTTGGCCGGCGCGGGCGAGCCGATACTCGCTTTTCGGGTGGATCACGCCCGCTGGCGCGACTGCGGGCGCCCGGAGGATCTGCGTCCGCTTGAGCGGTGAGGAACCCGGCTCCAGGCCCGGGCCCGGTTCACGGCGCCGGGCGGACAAAATCGGCGAGCAGCCGGACGTACATCGCCTGATAGTAGATCCCGGGCTCCGACAGTTCCCACGAACGCTCGGGCCAGCCGGCGTTGAGATCGGCATAAGCCTTCGCGGCCGGCTGCTTTTTGATCCAAGCCAGCGATCCGTCGTAGAAGGCATTCGGGCCTCCCACCACGTAACCCGGCGGGGGCTCGTCGCGAAGCCACGCGTGGTACAGGTGACGGATCGAGGAATCGGCGCCGTACCGGCCCATGTTGGTGAGGTACACCAGGTCGAGCGGGTTCACGCCGTGCAGGGCATGCAGGAGGTTGAGCGCCCGCTGGCGGAGCCGGTCGCGCTGGCCGGCGCCGACGCCGTGATCCACGGCGGCCGCCGCGGCGACGCCATAGCCGGCGAAGACGCGGCTGCTGCCCCAGTGATAGCCGTTCCTGGGCACCGCCGCGCGGTAGAGCTCGTCGTGGTCCGGTGGCGGCAGAAACTCGGGCGATTGCGTCGAACGGCCGAACGCGGCGCGGATCCGGACGCAGGTCGCGCGGTCCGCGCCCGGCTGACCCAGGTAGTCGAACAGCATTTCGGCCGCGCCCATCTCGTACGGCGACCAGACCTTGTCGGCCAGCTGCCGCATCGCGCCCACCTTTTCTTGGAAGGCCTCATGATACGCGGCGTCGCCGGTGAGCGCCCACAGATGCAGCGCGGCCACCGCCTCGGCCCGGTCCTGCGCCGCCGCATCCAGGTTCGCGCTGCCGGACTTGATTTCGCCGGTGTCGCAGTCGTAGCGGCGCGGATGCGCCGTGTACCACTGCCAGGCCCGCTCGGCCCGCGCCCGCAATTCCGCCGCGAACGCCTTCCACGCATCGAACCGCCCATAGACCCGCGCCGCATGGGCCAGCACGCCGGCGGTGACGATGGTGGCGCCCGAACACTCCGGCCCGTAGTAGCGCGGCCGGTGGTCGGCGCTCGGCGGCCAGGCGTCCTGGTAGTCGACGAACCCCAGCTTGACGAAAACGCCGCCGTCGGCCGCCTGCATCTTCACGAGCCAGTCCAGCTCCCACTTCACCTCGTCGAGGAGGTCCGGGAGGCCGTTGCCGGATTCCGGGAGGTTGTAGTCGTCGGTGAAGGCGGCCGGATTCGCCTCCCAGGCGTAGAGCAGCGGATGGATCACCTCGCTGAGAAACGGCGGATACTTGTTGGTGTCGCCCGCATCCATCCAGCCGCCGCTCAGGTCGCGCGCGGTGCCGGGATCGGCCTTCGCGCCAACGGCCCGCGCCTCCCGGTCCTGCAGCAGCGCCGGCCCGTCCCGCCACGGCGCCTCGGACCACGGCGCCGTATGGGCGGTGGCCTCGCGCTGGTAGTAGAACACGCGCATCGCCGCCCGCAGCACCTCGGCATAGACGTCCGGCCCGACGCGGAACACGTGGGAACGCAGCCCAAGCCCGGGATCGAAAAGAAAATAGGCGCCGGGTTGCCGGACCGCCGTGAAATCGAACCACCAGCCGCGGTCGCCCGAGATGGCATCGGTCCGTCCCCGATCGAACAGGACCGGCGCGCCGCGGAAGACCGCGGCTCCATCCGCGACCTGGCGGACCTCCAGCAGCGGACCTGGCGTGAAGTGGTCGCCCGCATTGAACCCCTTCTGCGGATCGCTCAGCACGGCCACCTTCTGTTCGTCGGGGAGGTATCCGAACTGATCGACGTGGATGTGCCCGGTCACCGGCGGCAGGCCCGGCGTCACCACGCCGCTCACGGCCGGCACGGACCACTTTGGCGCCGGATCAGCCGCCGACGCCCGACCGGCACCCGGCGCCACGGCAAGGCCCAGCGCGGCGACGAGGCACTGCAGGCGGCGAGTCATGATCCGATTCCGCGGGGTCGGGCCGGGCTCAGACGAGCTCGCGATATACGTCCGGGTGCGGGCGGGGAATGACGACGGCGTTCACCAGCATGCCGGCGTCGGCCACGAGCTTGCGGGCCGCCGCGACCGCATCCTGCACCGAGGCGACATCGCCCGTCATGGTGAAGAACGCCTTGCCGCCGAGCGCCATCGCGAGGCGGACCTCCAGCAACTGCACCGTCGCCTTCTTCGCCGCCGCATCGGCGGCCTCGAGCAGCGTCGCCACGTTGAAGGATTCGACCACCC
The DNA here is from genome assembly GCA_037916645.1 of Opitutales bacterium. Lineage (GTDB taxonomy): Bacteria > Verrucomicrobiota > Verrucomicrobiia > Opitutales > Opitutaceae > Fen-1467. Next base: position 11,764 of record JBAIXJ010000638.1, read on the forward strand.
CGAGCGCGCCCTCCGGCGGCACGACCGCGGTCCGGCCCAGGGCGGTGATGACATCGGGATGGATGTTCGCGATGACAAAGCTGTCGATCATGCAGCCGTTGGCGGCCTCGGAGCCCGCGGCCACCGCGCTCTCGACCGCGGAGGTGTCGCCGCCGACCAGCACCATGTATTTGCCGGAGCAGATGGACCGGGACAGGAAGAGGCGCACGTTGCCGGCCTTGAGCATGGTGTCGGCCACCTGAAAGCCGGCCGCGACGCTCGAGAGCTCGATCATGCCGATGGATTTCGCATTCATGGCGGATTCGGGTCAGAGGCGGTGGAGGACGATGTGGGTGGCGGTGACCTCGGCCACGCGGCCGGCGAACGGCGCGTGGATGACGGCCCCGAGGGCCTTTTCGGGCAGGGATCCGAGCGCCTGCCCGGCGGTGACCCGCTCGCCCGCCTTGACCAGCGGCTGGTTGGGCGAACCCGCGCCCTGTTTCAGGGCGAGCGTGACGCGCCGCGGCGCCAGCACGGCCTCCTGCAGCGGCGCCGGATGGTCGTACTGCAGGATGTGCAGCTTCTTCATCAGCGTCTTGATCGGCACCCGGCGGCCGTCGCGCATCGGGTGCGGCTTGACGGTCATCGGGCCGGACCACTTCACCTCGGCGCGCTTCATCTCGGCCTTGGACTGGTCGCAGGCCTCCTTCGGGAAGAGCTCCTCCGGGCAGGCATAGAGCGTGCAGAGTCCGCAGGAGCAGCAGAGCGCGGCCCACTGGTTCCAGTAGTCCGCGCCGGTGGCGGTGAAGGCGAGGCTCCGCATGACCTGGTGCGGCTCGACGGCATAGCCGAGCAGGAAGCGCGGGCAGTACTCGGTGCAATACCGGCACTGGTCGCACGCGGACTTGCCGATGGCGTTCTGGACCGCCGGGGGCCTGAGTTTCCGCGCCATCACGTGGTGATCGCGCGCAAGGACGACGGCCCCGGTGGTGGTCTTGACGACCGGCCGGTCGAGGTCGTCGGTGGTCTCACCCATCATCAGGCCGCCGATGCACAGGACCGGGTCGTCCACGGCGGCCCCGCCCGCGGCCTCGATGCACTCGCGGAGGGCCGTGCCGATCGGCACGGTGAGCGTCCGTGGCGCGCGCACCGCGCCGGCGATGGTGAGCGTCTTGTGCGTGACCGGGCGGTCCTCGGCCGCCGCGGCGATGTTGGCCAGGGTCTCCACGTTGCAGACCACCGCCCCGACCTGCAGCGGGATGCCGCCCGGCGGGATGAGCCGGCCCGTGGTCTCGTGCACCAGATCGTATTCGTCGCCCGCCGGATAATAGTCGCCCAGCCGGTGCACGCGCACGCGGCTCCCCTTGCAGGCGGCCTCCATGGCCTCGACCGCGTGTTTGTTCTTGGCCTTGATGCCGATGATCCCGGCACCGGCGCCGACCGCCTCCATGGCCAGCTGCATCCCCTGCACGATGGCCCCCGCCTGGTGCTCCATCACGACGGCGTCCTTGTGGAGCAGCGGCTCGCACTCCGCGCCGTTGGCGATCACGGTGTCGGCCTTGGCGGCGAGCTTCACGTGGGTCGGAAACCCACCGCCGCCCGCGCCCACCACCCCCGCCCGTCTCACCTGTTCGACAAGGTTCATAAGCGAATCCGTCCTGTTTATGCCAAGGCCCGCTTCGCGATGCCAAACCAAAACATGGCGGCCGCGCGGGAACCCGCCGGCTCCACCCGTCCCCACGGCCCGACCGGCGCCGGAGGCGCGACCCGCGTGCCGACATATCCTTGCGCCGGCCGCGCGAACCGCTTCAGCATTGGGCCATGAAACGCATCGCGCCCGCCGCCCTGGCCCTGCTGCTGTGCTCGTGCCAGACCACGTCCTATGAGCCGCCGGTACGGGACTACCCGGCGCTTGCCGCCGCCGCCGTGGACAAGTTCACCATCGCGGGCGACAACGTGCACGGGTTCACCCTGGAGGGCCGGCTCGATCCGAAATTCACCGTGCTCGACACCCGCCGCGACGGCGCGTGGACGGTGGAAACGGTGGCGGACAAGCCGAGCGGTTTTGACAAAGTTGAGGTGACACTGGACGAGACCGGCGCCATCGTGCGGCTGCGGTTCCTCAAGGTCGCGCGCTCGACCTTTACCCGGCAGGACTCGTACTCCACCATCTACGAAGATCTCAAGACCCGGTACAAGGCCGTGCAGACGCTGGGCGACCTCGACACGGCGGAAATGACGGTCAACGTCGCGGACAGCGTCGACGACTGGAAACCGCATTATATCCAATACCTCCAGTTGATGGACGAGCCGAACAATCTCGGCGCCCAGTTCTGCTGGATTCTGCACCCCCACCTCAGCCTGATTCAGGCGGTGTTCCGCCGGGGGGATAACGGCACCTCGATCGTCGTGGACTACCAGACCAAGAAGTACGCGGCGGCGCAGGCCACCCGGGCGGCGGCCAAAACCGGCCGGAGCGACTGACGCTCGGCCGGCCGGCGGCAGCGGAGGCGTGCGGGTCGGTGCCGGCGCGCCGCGCCGGAGGAGGGTTGATTCCCCGGCCTCCCGCCGCATGCTGGCCCCCCGGTTCCCATGGTCTTGATGGACATCGCGGGCGCCGTCGCCCTCATCCTTTTCGGCATTCGCTTCCTGCGCAAGGGCCTCGACCGGCTGGCCGGGGCCCGCCTGCACCGGTGGGTCGAAACCATGCAGCAGCGCCGGGCCACCGCGCTCCTCGCCGGTTTCGCGTTCGGCACCGTGGCTCCCTCGTCCACCGCCCAGACACTCTTCGCGCTCCAGCTGCTCAACGCGGGCCGCCTCGCCGCCGACCGCCTCGTAATCTTCCTGCTCGGGGCCAACGTCGGAATCACGATCACGGTGCAGCTGATCTCCTTCCGCCTGTTCGACTACTACTCGCTCTTTCTCGTCTTCGGCCTGATCGGGTTCCAGTTCGGGCGGACGGAGGTCCTCCGCGGCATCGGCCAGAGCATTCTCGGCCTGGGTTTCATCTTCCTCGCCATGGCCCTCACGAGCACGGCGGCCCACCAGCTGGCCGGCAATGCGGACTTCGAGACCCTGATGGCGATCGCCGCCCACTACCGGATCGCCCTGGTGCTGTTCGCCGCGCTGGCCACGATGCTGATGCAGAGCTCCACGGCCTCCATCGGGCTTGTGCTCGCCCTGGGCGACGCGGGGGCCGTCACCCTGCCCATGCTCGTGGCGGTGGTGATCGGCACCAACCTCGGCCTCGGCCTCACCTCGCTGGCCGCCGGCTGGCACACGTGGGAGGGGCGGCGCCTGGCAACCGCCAACCTCGTGCTGAAATGCGTGGTCGCCGGAGGCATGCTCCTCGCGTTTGACCCGCTGGTGCGCCTCGTGGCGGCCATCCCCGAGCCGCTGGCCCGCCACGGCGCCGATCTGCACACGGCCTTCAACCTCGTGGCCGCCCTCGTGGGGCTGGCGGCCGCCGGCCTGCTGTCGGGCTGGCTCGAGCGCCTCGTTCGCCCGGCGCCGGCCGCGGCCCCGGCCGGAACGATCGCGACCCACCTCGATCCGCGCGCCCTGGAGCATCCCGCCTTCGCCCTCGCCAATGCGTCGCGCGAGATCCTCCGCCAGGCCGATGAGATCCGCGCGATGCTGTCCGGCTGCTGGCAGGCGTACCAGCAGGGCTCCGCCGAGCTCGCCCGCCAGGTGCGCCGTCGCGACGACCGGGTCGACGAGCTGCACGGCGCGATCAAGCAGTACCTCAGCCTGATTCCCGCGGAGGAGCCGAACCCGCGCGACAGCGAGCTGCGGTTCGGTCTGCTCCATTTCGCCGGCCAGCTCGAGGCCGTGGGCGACATCATCGATCGCGATCTCTGCGCCCAGGTCCTGAAGCACTGCGAGCACCCCACGCCGCTCCCGGCCGCGGACGCCGCGGATCTCGCCGAGATGCAGCGGCGCGTCGAGCACCGGCTGGAGACGGCGATCTCGGTCCTGGCCACCCGCGAGCGGGCGCTCGCCCGCCGGTTCCTGCGCGACGGCGAGGGGCTCAAGAACTGGTGCATCGAGGTCCAGAAGCGCCACTACGAGCGGCTCAACCCGAACGACGCCGCCGCGCTGCAGTCCAGCACCTATTTCCTCGACATGTTCAACGCGCTCCGGCGGATCAGCGGCCACCTGAACTCGATCGGCCACACCTTCGCGACCGCCAAGCCGGCGTAGGCGGGCGGCGGCCCCGCTGCGGGCGGCGGGCGGGCCCCGGGAAACCCCCGTCGTGTCCCGCATCCCGGCGCCGTCCATTCCGCCGGCCCTCGCGCCTTGGTGATTTGTCAGATGCCATTCCGCGCGGGATGTCATTTAACAGATGACATCCGACCAACGGCGACCCGCCGGCCGCCCGGAGACCGGACGGGCGATTTGCGCCGATGGCGGGTCTTGCGCAATGTGCGGGATGCGTCCAACCGCGTCCCTTCTGGCCGCCTGGCTTTCCTCCGCCGCCGGTGTCCTGGCCCCCAATCTTCGCGGCGCGGAGTCCGCGCCGCCGGCGTTCCCGCCCGTGACCATCGCCGACTCGCAGGTTCGCGTTCTGCCCCCGTCCGCGGACGGCCGCCACTACGAACTGCGGATCCATCTGCCGGCATCGTACGCGAGCGCGCCCACCCGGCGCTATCCGGTGCTCTACGTGACCGACGGCTATTGGGATTTCCCGACCGTGCAGGTCTCTTGCGACAACCTGGTCTACGACCGGACCGTGCCCGAGATCATCATCGTCGGCGTGGGTTACGCCGGCGACCACCCGGACTACGGGAATCTCCGCCGCTGGGAGCTCACCCCCGTGCCCCTGACGAGCCCGGGCGGGCCGTCGGGCCACGCCGCGGAGTTTCTACGCAGCTTCGAACTGGAGATCATCCCCTTTGTGGAGCGCGAATACCGCGCCGATCCCGCGCACCGCGTGCTGGCCGGCAGCTCGCTGGGCGGACTTTTCGCCCTCTACGCCATGTACACCCGCCCCGAGCTGTTCGAGGGCTACATCGCCGCCAGCCCCGCCGTGCGCGACGCGACCCCATGGATCGCCGAACACGAGGAGGCGTTCGCGCAGTCCGGCCGGCCGCTGCACGCGCGCCTGTATCTGACGGGAGCCGAGGACGAGTGGCCGGACTTCCTCGCCGCGATCAAGAGATTCGCGGCGCGGCTCGCGACGCGCCACTATCCGGGCTTCACTCACGAATTCCGCCTCGTCGACGGCATGCGCCACGCCGGCACCAAGGCGGAGTCCTACGCGCGCGGCCTGCAGTTCGTGTTCGCCCCGATGGCGCCCGAGACCGGCGTGATGCAGGACCATCCGTATTGATCCGCGGCCAGCGCAGGGCGGACCGCCGGGTGCCTCTGCGCCACCAGGAAAAAGGCGCTCCGGAAGACCGGAGCGCCTTGAAGTGCTTGGCGGCTTTTGCCGCGCCGTAGCTCCCGGAGGGAGCGAAGGCGGGCCTAGTAATCCATGTCGCCGCCGCCCGGGGGCATCGGAGCCTTCTCCTTCTTCTCCGGGATCTCGGTGATCATGGCCTCGGTCGTCAGCAGCAGGCCGGCGATGGAGGATGCGTTCTGCAGGGCGATGCGGGTGACCTTGGTCGGATCAACCACGCCGGCCTTCACGAGGTCCTCGTACTCGCCGGAGGCCACGTTGAAGCCGAAGTTGCCCTTCCCCTCGAGGACCTTCTGGACCACGACGCCGCCGTCGACGCCGGAATTGGCGGCGAGCTGGCGGAGCGGGCTCTCGATGGCGCGGCGCACGATCTGCGCGCCCACGGCCTCGTCGCCCTCGAGCTTGAGGCTTTCGATCGCCTTGACGCAGCGGAGCAGGGCCACGCCGCCACCGGCGACGATGCCCTCCTCGACCGCCGCGCGGGTGGCATGGAGCGCGTCCTCGACGCGGGCCTTCTTCTCCTTCATTTCGGTCTCGGTGGACGCGCCCACGTTGACGACGGCCACGCCGCCCGCGAGCTTGGCGAGCCGCTCCTGGAGCTTCTCGCGATCGTAGTCGGAGGTGGTCTCGTCGATCTGCCGGCGGATCTGCTTCACGCGGCCCTGGATGTCGGCCGCCTTGCCCGAACCCTCGACGATCGTCGTGTTCTCCTTGTCGATCGTAATGCGCTTCGCCTTGCCGAGGTCGCTGACCTGGACGTTCTCGAGCTTGATGCCGAGGTCCTCGGTCAGGCAGCGGCCGCCGGTGAGGATCGCGATGTCCTCGAGCATGGCCTTGCGGCGGTCGCCGAAGCCCGGCGCCTTGACGGCGCAGACGTTGAGCACGCCGCGGATCTTGTTCACGACGAGGGCGGCGAGCGCCTCACCCTCGACCTCCTCGGCGATGATCAGCAGCGGCTTGCCGCTCTTGGCGACCGTCTGGAGCAGCGGGAGCAGGTCGTTGAGGACCGTGATCTTCTTCTCGTGGATCAGCACGTAGGCGTCCTCGAGGACCGCCTCCATGCT
>JBAIXJ010000639.1:0-1541 GCA_037916645.1 Opitutales bacterium
ATGCAGGTCTGCCGCCGGGAGGACGCCCGCACGCCGCGCGCCCGGGCCGAGCTGGCCTCGTTCGACAACGTCGTCGTCATGGGCATGGGCGAACCCCTCCACAACTACGACAACGTCCTGCGGGCCCTGACCATCGTGAACGCCGCGTGGGGGCTCGGCTTCGGCGCCCGGCGCATCACGATTTCCACCAGCGGCCTCGTGCCCAAGATCCGCCAGCTGGCCCAAGAGCCGATCGGCTTCCGGCTGGCCGTCAGCCTCCACGGGGCGACCAACGAGGTGCGCGAGCGCATCATGCCCGTCAACAAGCGCTGGCCGCTGGAGGAGCTGCTCCCCGCCATCCAGGCTTTTGCCGCCGCGCACGGCCGGATGGTCACGCTGGAATTCATCCTCATCGAGGGCGTGAACGACGGGCCCGACCAGGCCGCGCGCCTCGGCGCGATCGCGGCCGAGGTGCACGCCCATGTGAACCTCATCCCCTACAACACCGTCGCCGGCCTGCCGTGGCGGCGCCCGCCCCTCGCCCGCCAGGAGAAATTCGCCCGCCAGCTCCAGGAACGCGGCGTCTCCGTCACGCTCCGTCGCGAAAAGGGCCACGACATCGACGCGGCCTGCGGCCAGCTGCGCCTCCAGACGGAGCAGGCGCGCGCCGCGGCGGCGCCCGCCTGATGCGCCGACGTCCGGCTCTGCGCCGGCGAGCCGCGAAAATTCTCGTGCAAATGTTCGGCAAAAACGGAACCCGCGCCGCCTCTTGTTTTCTCATCGCCTGCGGCTAGTTTTTTTGCCTTCTCCAATCCCCGCACATGATTGAAGTCAAAGGTCTGGTCAAAGACTACGGCGCGCTGCGCGCGGTCGATGGCGTTTCGTTCAAGGTCAACCGCGGCGACATTCTGGGGTTCCTGGGCCCGAACGGCGCCGGCAAGTCCACCACGATGAAGATGATCACGGGGTTCCTGCGCCCCACCGCCGGCACCGCGCTCGTCGGCGGGCATGACGTGACCGCCGAGCCGGTTACGGTCAAGCGCCTCGTCGGCTACCTGCCGGAAAACGCCCCGGCGTATCCGGAGATGACGGTCGAGGAGTTTCTCGACTTCATCGCCGAAACGCGCGGCTACCGGAAGCCGGACGAAAAGGCGTCCCACATCGACCGGGTGATCAACCTCTGCCATCTCGCCCCGGTGCGGCGCCAGTCAATTGAGACGCTCTCCAAGGGCTACAAGCAGCGCGTCGGCTTTGCCCAGGCCCTGCTCCACGACCCGCCGGTGCTCGTCCTCGACGAGCCGACCGACGGCCTGGATCCCAACCAGAAGCACGAGGTCCGCAGCATCATCAAGCAGATGGCGGCAGCCAAGACGGTGATCCTCTCCACCCACATCCTGGAGGAGGTGGACGCCATCTGCACCCGGGTCATCATCATCTCGCGCGGCCGGGTTCTCGTGGACGACACGCCGGCGAATCTCGAGGCCAAGCACAACGGCGCGCGCCTCGACGAGGTCTTCCGCAGCCTGACCCAGACTGACACCTGAAAATTGGGAGACCGGGAA
>JBAIXJ010000640.1:0-16173 GCA_037916645.1 Opitutales bacterium
CTCGTCGGCCGGCCGCGTGTCGGCGTCCTCCGCGAAGCGGTTGGCGCAGACGAAGTCGACCGGCAGGTGCAGCTTCACGCCGCGGGCCTTGGCCTTCGCCACGAGGTCCGGCACCATCTTCGCCCCCTCGGCGTCGAACAGGCTGTCGCCAATCTCGTAGCCGGTGAGGACCTTCTTGAAAGTAAAGGCCATGCCGCCGCCGATGATGATCTCGTCGGCCTTGTCGAGCAGGTTGGTGATCAGAGGAATCTTGTCGGCGATCTTGGCGCCGCCGAGGATGGCGAGAAGCGGCCGCTGCGGCGACACAAGCACGGCAGCGAACGCCTTGAGCTCGGCTTCCATCAGGAAACCGGCGCCCTTCTGCGGCAGTTTGACGCCGACCATCGACGAATGGGCGCGGTGGGCCGTGCCGAAGGCGTCGTTCACGTAAACGTCGCCGAGGCGTGACAGGCTGGCGCGGAACTCCTCGACCTTCTTCGGATCGGCTTTGATCGACGTCCCGTCGTCGTTCTTGATCTTGCCCTCCTCCTCGATGTGGAAGCGCAGGTTCTCGAGCAGGACGACCTCCCCGGGCTTGAGGGCGCCGGGAGCGCAGGCCTTCTCGACCTCCGGACCGACGCAGTCCGGCAGAAACTTCACCGGCTTGCCAAGCAGCTCCTGCAGCTTGGCCGCCACCGGCTTCAGGCTGAACTGGGGCAGCGCCTTGCCGTCCGGCCGGCCGAGGTGCGACATGAGCACCACGGCGGCGCCGTGCTCGAGGGCATACTTGATCGTCGGCAGGGCCGCGACGATGCGCTGGGGATTGGTGATGGCGCCGGTCACCTTGTCCTGCGGAACGTTGAAATCGACGCGCATGAGCACGCGTCTGCCGGCGACGTCGAGATCGCGGATGGTTTTGTAATTCGGCATGGTGGGTGGGACCACGGATCCCACGGATGGGCACGGATGGGCAGAACCGCCATCCGTGTTAATCCGTGTAGTCCGTGGTCAATTGACCGAACAGTTGCGCCTCAAAGCTTCGCGGCGATCTTCTTGAGCAGGTCGACGCAGCGGTTGCTGTAGCCCCACTCGTTGTCGTACCAGCTCACGAGCTTGAAGAAGCGCTTGTTCAGCTCGATCGAGCTGCCCGCGTCAAAGATCGAGGAGTTCTGGTCGTGGATGAAGTCCGACGAGGCGACCTCCTCGTCGGTGTAGGCGAGGATGCCCTTCAGGTAGGTCTCGCTGGCCTTCTTCAGCGCCGCCTTGATCTCGGCGAGGGAGGTGTCCTTGGTCGTCCTGAAGGTGAGGTCGACGACCGACACGGTCGGCGTCGGCACGCGGAACGACATGCCGGTGAGCTTGCCCTTCATCTCCGGGAGCACGAGCGCCGTGGCCTTCGCCGCGCCGGTCGAGGACGGGATGATGTTGATCGCGGCCGAGCGGCCGCCCTTCCAGTCCTTCTTCGAGGGGCCGTCGACGGTCTTCTGCGTGGCCGTGTACGAATGGATGGTCGTCATCAGGCCCTCCTCGAGACCGAAGCCCTCCTTGAGCATGACGTAGACGAGCGGCACCAGGCAGTTCGTCGTGCAGGAGGCGTTCGAGATGACATGGTGCTTGGCCGGGTCGTACTTGCCGTCGTTCACGCCCATGACGATCGTGATGTCCTCGTTCTTCGCCGGGGCGGAGATGAGCACCTTCTTGGCGCCGGCCTTGATGTGGCCGTACGACGACTTCGGGTTGTCCTTGGCCGCGTCGGTGAACAGGCCCGTCGACTCGATCACGAGCTGCACGCCGAGCTTGGCCCAGGGGAGTTCGGCCGGGGTCTTGGCGCTGACCACCAGGATGTCCTTCCCGTTGACCACGAGCACATCATCGGCCTCGACGGTCGGGGACGATTTCTTGGAGCCGACCGTGCCGTTGAAGCGACCCTGGGTGGAGTCGAATTTCAGCAGGTACGCCAGGTTGTCGGCGGGAACGATATCGCCGACGGCGACCACGTCGAAGGTCGTGCCGAGCAGCCCCTGCTCGACCAGCGCGCGGAAGACAAGCCGGCCGATCCGGCCGAAACCGTTGATTGCGACTTTAACTGCCATGGTTTTCTCCGTTTTTTTGATGTGGGTGGTGTTCAGATTCAGGTGAGGACCGCGGCGTGGGCCCGCAGTCCCCGCGAGTGAAGAGCAGCGGTCCGGCTTTGGCAAGAGCGATGCGCGGACAGCGGACGGGGCGGATCGGCCGGAACTGTTCGGGCCGCCGCGGCGCCGGGCGAAGCGCCGGCCGCTCCCCGCCCCCTATTCCTCCAGCCACAGGCCGCAGCCCAGCGCCGGCACGAACAGGTTCTCCTCCACCGCCAGGGTGGGCTCATGGTCGCCCGGACTGAAGAACCGCTCGTGATCCGCCAGCTGCCGCCAGGCGCCGTCCGCCGTGTCCCCGAGCGGAATCTCCACGTCCTGAGGCGTGGGATTGACCGCGAACAGCAGCCGCGACGCGCCCTGGCTGCGGTCGGCATTGTAGACCGCGGCCGCCGCCGTCGAATCGGGCGCGAAATGAAACCGGAAGAACCCGTCGCCCGGCCGCGAGTACAGCCGGAGCAGCCGACCGCGCTCGCTGCGGCGGAAGGCGATCCAGTCCGCGAAATACGCGTGGGTCGCCGGGAAACGGTACAGGCGCCGGTAATCGAGCACATTGAGGTCGCCCCGCTGGTAGGTGTTGTTCACGCCCTGCTTGGACCGGAGGAAATCCTGGCCGGCCGCCACCATCGGGATGCCGATCGACGCCAGCAGGATGGCGGCCATGAGGTGGGTGCGGCGCCGGTCGTCGAGCGTCGGGTGGGCGCCGTTGCCGTCGCGGTTCTCGGTGATGATGTCGATCCACGCCCGGTCGTCATGCGACTCGGTGTAGTTGACGGTTTGCGCGGGCCAGGCGGCGAAGAACCACGGCGAACCCTTGAGGAAATACTCGAACATCTCGCGCGTGCCGCCGCCGCGCACGTAGTCCCGGAGGAAATTGCGGTAGCCGTCGTTCCACGAGGCATAGCCGGTGGTGCGCAGGTCCTGCGCGATGTGCCCGCGAAAACTCCACGGCTCGGCAATCAGGATCACGTCGGGCTTCACCCGCTTGAGCGCCGCCTCGATCTCGCGCAGCACCTCGACGCCGATGAGCTCGGCCAAATCGAACCGGAAGCCGTCGACGCCGTAGGTCTCGACCAGGTGGACCAGGCTGTCGGTGATCAGGCGCCGCGCCATCGCGGCGTGGGTGCGGACGTCGTTGCCGCAGCCGCTCCACTCCGCGAGCTTCCCGGCGCCGTCCTGCTCGAAGTAATAGAGCTTGTCGATCTGCATCAGGTGCAGCGGCGGGCCGACGTGGTTGTAGACCACGTCCAGCAGCACCGCCATGCCGCGCCGGTGAAACGCCGCCACCAGCTCCTGCAGCTCGCCCATCTGCGAGGCCTGCCCGGGCGCCAGCGCGTACGCGCTCGCCGGCGCGAACCAGCTCACCGGCATGTACCCCCAGTGGTACTCCTGCGGATCGCCGCGCTCGTACTCGAGCACGGGCTGCAGTTCCACGGCGTTCACGCCGAGCCGCGCGAGATGAAAATCGGGGCTCTCGACCCATTTCCGCAGCCCGGTGAACCCGCGGCGCTCCTCGGCCTTCAGCTTCACCGGCGCCAGCGCGGTCAGGTCGCGGACGTGGGCCTCGGCGATCACCAGGTCGTGCCAGGCGGGGGAACGGAAGCCGCGGTCGGGGGCCGGCAGCCGCGCCCGATCGACCACGATGCCCGGCCCCTCCGGGCCGAGCGCCGCCAGCGCGTAGGGGTCAAGAATCCGCCGCTCCGGGTCAAAAAGCCCGAAGGCATTGCGGGGGCCGTCGAGCGTGTACCAGTAATACCAGCCGTGCAGGTTGCCCTCCAGATGCGCCTCCCAGATGCCGCGCGACCGCCGGTCCAGCTCGTAGACGGCCGCCGCCTCCGGCTTTTGGGCGTCCGCGACCAGATGCAGCCGCACCCAGCGGGCGCGCGGGGCGAAGAGCCGGAAGGTCGTTTCGCCCTGGCCCCGGCCGTCCACGATCGCGCCCAGCGGCGCGTGGCTCTTCATCGTGAAGAAGAAATCGCCGGGCCGCAGCGGCGCCGCCTCCGCCGCCGGGTCGTCGGCCCAGCGCACCGCCAGGGCCTGCGCCAGGTCGACCGGATCCTCGGTGGTGAACTGAAACAGATGCCGGCCGGTGCGCCCGGGATCGATCGCGTGGTTGTAGTTGCCGAGGTCGTCCCGCACCGCGTTGGGCGCCTGCGACGGCACCGGCAGCCAGCGGTGTTCGCCGGTCACGAACTTGAAGCGCTGGGGCGGCTGCGCGAAGAACCGGTCGGCGTGCGCGGCGTACAGCAGCACCGGCTCGCCGTCGAGCGAGGCGGGCTGGAGGCGCCAGTCGGCCTGGCCGACTGCCTGCTGCCAGCCGTTGAAGTCGCCGGCGAGATAGACGGCGGTCGCCGCCGGATCGATGTCCGGATGGCTGGCCAGCTGCAGGAAGAAGAAGATCTCCCCGAAGCTGTTCACGAAATAGCCGCTCTGGCAGCCGAAGGCGTGGTCCGGCACCCGGGTGAACGTGCGGAACGCCGGACCCTCGGGCCCGAGCGTGAGCGGCGGCAGTCCCGGTCCGATCCAGTCCCGCGACAGCTCAATGATGCCGCTGGTCGGCGCGGTCAGCCAGGCCTGCGCAATCCGCTGGTCGTGCAAGCTCATGCGGAAGGCAGAGCATCACCTCCCGGGCCGACGCACGCCAAGCATGAAGTGACGGCGCCGCCTCAGTCCGCCGACGCGAAGGCCGCCGTCACCTCGTGACCGTCAAGCGGTGCCGGGGGCTGCAGTCCGAGCAGCCAGCAAACCGTGGCCGCGGTGTCCTCCGTGTTGACCTGGAGGTCCGGAACGCGGGTGAGATCAAAGCCCCGCCGCACGCCGGGGCCATGGATGACCCAAGGGATCTGGCGGCTCCGCGCATCGTCCCGGCCGTGGCCGAGTCCCCCCCCGCCATGGTCGGCGGTGAGGATCACCACGGCCCGGTCGCGCACCCCCGCCCGCTCCAGGGCGGAGAGGACGCGGCCGATCTGCGCGTCCGCCACCGCGATGGCGGTGAGCTGTTCCGGCGAGCCCCACCCGTACTTGTGCCCGGCCGCGTCGACCCCGGCAAAATGCACCACCAGCAGGTCCGGCGGGTGCCGCGCGATGACCTCCTCCGCCCGCGCCGCCACCTCGGCGTCGGGGACGGTCTTGGTCTTCGGCAGCGACACGATCGTGGTCGACCCCGGCGGGTTGAAGATCGCGAAGCTCGCCTTGCCCGCGACCATCGCCGTCGTGTAGCCGGCCCGGGCGGCGAGTTCCATGACGGTCGGCTGCGCCGGATAGGCGGGCGTCAGGAGCGGCGGCACGCGGGGACCCTCGATCCCGTGCCGGCGGGGTTCGACTCCCGTCAGCATGCTCGCGTGGGACGGCAGGGTCGTCGCGATCGCCGTGGTGCGGGCCCACAGGGTGTAGGCCCCGGCCTGCATCAGGCCGCGCATGACCGGCGCCGGCGCCAGCAGCAGGCAGTCCGGCCGCAGGCCGTCCACGCTGACGACCACCACGCGTTCGACCGCGGGCCGCGGCCGCGCGGGTCGGGCCAGCGGCGTCGTCGCCGGGGCGGCCGCGACCGGCCATCCGGCTGCGAGCACAAGCAAGAGCGCGAACCGTTTCATCATCTCCCATGCTAGTGGATCGCAGGTGCGTGTAAAGGGGCCGGTCCGCGCCGCAAAGGCGGTGTGGACACTTCGCCGGGAACCCCCAAGATTGCGGCGTCTATTGCCTGCCATGTCTTCCCGTGTCCTCCCGGTTCAGATGGCCGCGCTGATTGCCCTGTTGGTGGGTTGTTCGGCCGCGCCGCCGTCCTCCCCCGCCCCTGCCGGCGCCGCCACGCCCGGCTCAACGGCAGAATCCGTGGCGGAAGGTCCGGAAACCGCGCTCAAGAAAGGTATGAAGGCAGTCGTGGTGCGTCAGATCATGGGTGAGCCCGCCGAAATCAAGCCCATGCAGGCGCCAACCGGGAAGGCCGAGAGATGGATCTACCGCCGCACCGTCCGAGGGCAGGAGGAGCAGGTCCAGATTGGCACGCGCTCGACCGACATTTCTGCTCTGCAGGGCAGCGGCGCAGCCGGCATGCCGAGGACGATCGAAGAGCCGATTCTGCGGCAGCAGACGCCGATCACAGAGGTCACCGTCAATCTGCTGATGTTCAACGACACCTTGGCTGAGTGGAATCGGGTCATCCGGAGCCAGATGGAATATCACTGAGCCCCGGGTGGCGGTCGCCGAGGCTTTCCGTTGCGGCCCGCCTTGGATTCCATTTTCGTCGTCGGACGCGTCATGCGGATTCTGGTCGCCATGTCGGGCGGCGTCGACAGCAGCGTCGCCGCGCTCCTCCTCAAGCAGCAGGGCTTCGAGGTCGTGGGCGCCTACATGAAGAACTGGATCAACGAGGACCAGGTGCCCGGCGACTGCCCCTGGATGCGGGACATCGAGGACGCGCGCGCCGTGGCGGACGAGATCGGGATCGAATTCCGCGTCGTCAATCTGATGCGGGATTATCGGCGCCTCGTCGTCGACTACCTCCTCGACGGCTACGCCCGGGGCCTCACGCCCAACCCCGACATCATGTGCAACCGCGAGGTGAAATTCGGCGTGTTTCGGGCCTATGCGAGGGCCGAGGGATTCGGCGCCGTGGCGACCGGCCACTACGCGCGCCGGGTGGCCCTCCCCGACCCGGCTCTGCCGCCCCGCCGGCCCATGTCTGGATGTCATTTAATAGATGACAAACCGGAGTCCGACCCCGGCCCTTGGGCGCTGCTCGAGGGCGTGGACAAGAACAAGGACCAGTCCTACTTCCTGGCGCTGCTCTCCCCGGAGCAGATCCGCGACGCGTGTTTCCCGATCGGCCACCTCACGAAACCGGAGGTCCGGGCCCTCGCCGCCGTTCACCATCTGGCCACGGCGCGCAAGAAGGACAGCCAGGGCATCTGCTTCATCGGCGAGGTCAAGATGCAGGATTTCCTCCGCGC
Source organism: Opitutales bacterium (assembly GCA_037916645.1). GTDB lineage: Bacteria > Verrucomicrobiota > Verrucomicrobiia > Opitutales > Opitutaceae > Fen-1467. The sequence goes on from JBAIXJ010000640.1 coordinate 7,058, forward strand.
CTACGTGCCGGACCATCCGGGGCCGATCGTCCGGGTCGCGGACGGCCGGGAGATCGGCCGGCACCGCGGGCTCCACTACTTCACCATCGGCCAGCGCAAGGGCATCCGGATCCCCTCGAACACGGATCACAAGGCCTACGTCGTGGTGGGCAAGCGCCCGGCCGATCATGCGCTGCTGGTCGCCTTCGACGCGCCCGACGCGCCAGGCCTCTGGGCATCCGTCGTGCATGTCCACGGCCTCAGCTTCACCGGCGCGCCGCTGGACACCCCTGCCCGCATCGAGGGCCGGGTCCGCTACCGCGATCCACGGGTACCGCTGACCTTCGCCCCCGACGGACCCGGCGCGGCGCGGATCGAGTTCGCGCAACCGCAGCGCGCGCTCGCGCCCGGCCAGGTGCTGGCGTTGTACGACGGCGAGCGCCTCCTCGGCGGCGGCGTGTATCTGTAGGCGTCCACCGCCGCGCCCCATCATCACTCCGTCACACCCTTGACGACGTCCTCCGGCCAGGCGCGGCTGAGGACGACCTCCTCCTTCCCCTTTCGCTGGACGATCGCGGCCCTGTGGGCGCCGGCCGGGCCATCCTTGCCCGCGGCCCGTTTCACGTAGGTCAGTTCGCCGGCCATCCGCCAAACGGGGGCGCACGGCGGCGAATCCCGCTCCGCCGATTGGATCTGCTCGACCTCGCCGGTCGCCAGGGTGAGGAGGCAAACCTCGCCCTTGGTCGACCCAAACAGCACCTGGTGCTCGTCCGGGCTGACCTCAAAGAACGCCAGCTGCGTCGGCAGGTCGGCCTCCCGCTTGTGCGGAATGAGGCGGACCAGGTTTGGCTGTCGGCCGGGTTCGAGCGCAAACAGTTGCTCGCGGGGATTGTCGTAGTCCTCCGCGGCGAACGGCAGGTTCAGCTCGGCGGTGTTGAACAGGATGCGCCCGTCCCGCAGGCAGCGGACCCGCCCAAAGCCATTCAAGAGGACCCCGGCCAGAAAATCCGGCTTCGGGGCCACTTGGATCCGGCCGCCGGCGTCGCGCACCTCGCGTCGGGTCAGCGCCCCCAGCTGGATTTCCTCGTCCTTTGCTCCCGCGCCGGCCGACCCGAAGTAGACGACCGACCGCCCGTCGGGAGTCCAGTCCGGATAGGCCGACACGAACTTCGCGACCTCGACCACACCCTGCGACCCGTCGAGCGCAGTGACGAAAAGCGCCAATGCGTCGGACCCGGGTTTCATCTCCTGGGTAAAGGCAATGACCTTGCCGTCCGCCGCCGGCCGGATGCTCCAGATCGTTCCCAGTCCGGCCCGCAGAACCGCGCCCGTGACCACCCGGTCGCCTTCGAGACGCACCGGCATGAGCTCATTGATCTGAGCCTTCGCCGTTTCCAGCGTCCGCCATTCCTCCTTGCTGAGTTTCGCGCGCAGGCCATCCGCATGAAGGTCGCGCAGGCAGATCCTGACCGCCGCCTTGTCCTCTTTCAGATCCATGCTGATCACGCTCCAGGTGCCGCCGCTTTCGAGGCCGCGCCAGAGGGACTCGGCCTCCGCCTCGATCGGCGCCGCCTGCTCCGGGCCGAGCGCCCGGGCGATGTCCGCCCACGCGTCCACCTCGCGCCGGGTGCCGACCACCAGCTGCCGGGAATCGGCGAGCCAGGCCGCGATCGAGACGTTCGGAAGCAACAAGGGCGTCAGGTTCCCCCCGGCGTCGCACAGGCGCAGACCGTCCTTCGCGATCACGGCGGCGCGGTTGCCGTCCGGCGACCAGACGATGCGCTCATCCAGGCAGCCGGCGAGCAGCAGCACACCGGCCAACGCCATCATTCCCCGAACCATCCGCCACGGTCTCAGTCCGTTCATCGCCTTCATTGATCTTCCTCCGGTTTCATGCCGTTCATTTCACGATCGATTCCCAAGGGATCTGGAAAACGTCCTCGCGGTTGCGTCCCGCGGGCGCCCGGGGACGTTGGTGTTGACTCAGGTTCGCGACGGACCAGAAAGCCGGCCCCTGGTCCCTCGCGCCCCCCGGCCGAGTTTCTAGCGGCAGGGTCGGCGCCGACGCGACGGACGTGGATGGACCCCGCGCCCCGTTGGCCCACCAGCCTGCCGCCAGACCCAGAACCACGCACGCGGCGAGGCGTAGGCCCTCGGCCCAGGTGACGCGCAGCCGTGACGGTGGTGGCGCCGGCGCGACCGCCACGGCCGCCAGCGGCCGCTCGGGCCGCTCGAGGGTGATGGCCGTCGCCTTGCGGGCCCAAGCCAGCGTCGCCTCCAGCTCCTGCGCGCGTTGCGCGGCCGCGGGGTCGCGGGCCAGGTGCTCCTGCAGGAGTTCGGCCGCCTCCGGAGTCAGTTCCCCGAGGCAATGGTCGGTGAGCAGGGCGTCGAGAGATTCGGGTTTCATGAGACGTGGGCCGTCGCTGACGATGGCGGATTCAACTGCAGTTTCAGGTGGGCAACCGCCAGGTGCAGGCGCGACCGTACCGTTCCCACGGGCAGGCCGAGCACCTCGGCGATCTCCAGATAGGAAAGTTCATATCGCAGCTTGAGCAGGAGCGTCTCGCGCTGCGGCAACGGCAGGCCCGCGATCGCCTGCCGCATCCGCTCCAGCCTATCGTCCTCCACCGGCCCGGCCGGCGCAGCCGGTTCCTCGCGCGACTCGCCCGCGGGCCGATATCGTCGCAGAGCATCCTGGCCCACGTGACGGGCGATGCCGAAAAGGTAGGCGCGGGGCGAGACCGAATTTCGCAGGCGGTCCCACCCCCGGATGGCGCGGACAAAGGTGTCCTGCAGCAGATCCTCCGCGGCGCCAGCGAGGATCGGATGCTGGCGAAAATAGGCCAGAAGAGCGGGTCCCATCTGCCCATAAAGGTCTTCGAGTTCGTTGGCCGGGGCTTCCATCGGGCTGGATCAGACGCAAGGCACGGCGGTGCTTTTATCCTAATCGTCGTGCCACGGGCAGCGAAAGTTCATGCCGCGCCCGGATCGGCGTCCATAGTCGCAAGCCTAATTCCGCGGATAAGAACCCAGCCGGTTCCCCGTCGACGCCCGCGGGGGATCCGCACCGCCGATCGCGGCCAGAGAAAAGGCCCGCGCCGAAGGCGGGCCCGATCAAACTCACGCCGCCTACATGTCCGGCGGCACCGTGGCCAGCGCCTCCTCGAAGGTCGTCAGCCCCTCCTTCACCTTGATCATGCTGTCCTGGTGAAGGGTCTTCATCCCCTGACGCACGGCGATGCGCTTCAGCTCGACCGATTCCATCTCCTTGTTGATGGCGTCGATCAGGTCGTCGCTGACTTCCATCAGTTCGTGAATGCCGACCCGTCCCTTGTAGCCGGTATGGCTGCAGCGCGGGCAGCCCTTCGGGTTGTGCTTGAAGATGGTGCCCGACCAGCCGATGGCCTTTTCGATCAGCTCCTTTTCCCGGCCGGTCGGCTCGACCGGCTGCTTGCAGTTCTTGCACACGCGCCGCATGAGGCGCTGGGCGCACACGCAGAGGAGCGACGCCGAAATCATGAACGGCTCGATGCCCATGTCCGTCAGACGCGCCACGGCGCCCGGGGCGTCGTTCGTGTGCAGGGTGCTCAGGAGCAGGTGGCCGGTGAGCGCGGCCTCCACCGCGATCTCCGCGGTCTCCTTGTCGCGGATTTCGCCGACGAGCACGATGTCCGGATCCTGCCGCAGAAAGGCGCGCAGCGCGGCCGCAAAGGTGAGCCCGATCTGCCGGTGCATCTGCATCTGGTTGATGCCGGGCAGCGTGTACTCGATCGGGTCCTCGGCGGTGCGGATGACGAGCTCCGGCGAATTGATCTCGTTGAGCGCGGAGTACAGGGTCATCGACTTGCCCGAGCCCGTCGGTCCGCAGTGGAGGATCATCCCGTAGGGCTGGCGGATCACCTTCCGGTAGGTGGCCAGGTTGGCCTCGGTGAAGCCGAGCATTTGCAGCGGCAGCGTGCTCTTCTGCTTGTCGAGGATGCGCAGGACTATGCCCTCCCCGTGGTTGAGCGGGGCGGTCGACACGCGCAGGTCGATGTCGATGCTCTTCTTTGTGAACTGCTTGAAGATGATGCGGCCGTCCTGCGGCAGGCGGCGCTCCGCGATGTCGAGGTTGCTCATGATCTTCAGGCGGGCCACCAGCGCCCCGGCCACCTTGGCCGGCAGCCGCAGCTTCTCCTGGCACACGCCGTCGATGCGGTAGCGGACGATGAGCTCCTTCTCCCACGGCTCGATGTGGATGTCGCTCGTGCCCGCGAAATACGCGTCCTCGATGATGCGGTTCGCGAGGTCGATGATCGGCCCGGACTCCTCGTTCGCGAGGTCCTCCTCCTTGATGTCCTCCGCGGCGCCGAATTCGATGCCGATCTTCTCCACCACGTCGGTGAACTGGACCTCGACCTGCTGCGTCTTGCTGAACTTGTCGCGGATGTCCTTTTCGCGGCTGAGCAGGCGGACGACCTTCTTCCCCGTCAGCTCCTGGATTTTGGTGGAGATCGTGACGTCGAACGGGTTGGCGAGCGCGATGAGCAGGTAGTTGCCCACCTGCCCCACCGGCAGCACCAGGTTCTGCTGGCAGAACTCCTGCGGGATGCGCTCGAAGGTCGTGGGGCTGAGCTGATACCGCTGCACCGGAAACGGCGTCAGGCCGTGCGCGCGCGCCTTGGCCACAAGCAGCTGGGTGTCGGTGATCCGGTACTCGTCCTGCAGCAGCTTGTCCAGGCCGTCGCCGGTCAGGTCGCCGGGCGTGCCGAGGATCGTCTCCTGCTGCTCGGGGTTCAGCCGCTCCATCTCGCCGAGCTTGGCGACAATCTGCTGTTGGACCTTGCCGAGAGCCATGGGAGGAGATTACGCCGACTTGGCGGTCGCCGCGATCGGGGCCGCGGAACCGCGCTTGGCCGCCGCTTCCGCCAGGGGGGACGCGGAGCCGGCCTTCTTCTTGTCCGCCTCCACCTTTTCGAGGAAATCGGCGATGTTTTCGAGCGAGGTCGCGTACCAGAGGATGTTCTGCCCGAGCTGCTTCTCCCAGTAGGCGCGCACCGCCGGGCTGAGGTAGTAGGCGCTCGCGACGAAGAAAAAGTCCTCCTCCTTGTCGAAGGGCACCGTCCAGGTGGCCCAGCAGGAGCCGAGGTCGACGTCCTTGCGGAATTCCTCGGGCACCTCGTACGTCCGGAGGTCGACCAGCCCGACACCGTCGTTCTCGATCATATGGTGCAGCAGGTCGTCCTCGTTCAGCACCTTCTTTTCGTACATCAGCACGCCCAGCAGCGTCGCCTGCCGCTCCGCATCGCCATGCAGCAGCTCGAGCAGGCGCTCATTCGCCGCCTCGAGGTCCTCGATCTTCACCAGGTTGGCGTCGACCAGGGCCGCCCCCAGCATGCGGTTCGCGCGCATCAGCAATGTCCGATGTTCCGACATTGTGGCGGGAAATACGTCAGGTGGCGCCCAAATGCGACACCTTTTCACCGGCGCGCAGAGCCCGCACCCGGTTTAACAATTCTTTCTTGAGCTCCGCCAAACCGTCCCCGGTCGCGCACGACACGGGCACGATCCTCTGGCGGTGCCGCCGCCGGAACTTGGCCAAGTGAGCGTCCGCCCCGGGCAGATCCATCTTGTTGGCGACCACCAGCCGCGCTTTGCGCGCCACCGCGGGAGCATAGAGCGCCAGCTCGTGCAGAAGAGTTGCATAATCCTCCCGCGGGTCGCGGCCCTCGCTTCCGGCCATGTCGAGGATCACCACGAGCAGCCGGCACCGCTCGATGTGGCGCAGGAAGCGGTGGCCGAGGCCGCGGTTCTCGCTCGCGCCCTCGATCAGACCGGGAATGTCCGCCATCTGGATCCGATCCGTGTGGCGCGGGTCGTCCGCGTACTCCACCACGCCGATCTGCGGGTGCAGCGTCGTGAACGGATAGGCCGCGATCTTGGGCCGCGCCTGCGTCAGCCGCCGGATGAGGCTCGATTTGCCGGCGTTCGGGAATCCGACGAGCCCGACGTCGGCGATGCTCTTGAGCACCAGCCGGTATTCGCCGCGCTCGCCCGGCTGCCCGGGGTTGGCGTGCTGCGGCGCGCGGTTGGTCGATGATTTGAAATGGGTGTTGCCCCAGCCGCCGTTGCCGCCCTTGGCCAGCACCACCCGCTGGCCGTCGGCCACAATCTCCGCGACTGCCTGGCCGGTCGCCTCATCGGTCACCACCGTGCCGAGCGGCAGCTTCAGAACGCAGTCGGCGCCATCGGCACCATTCGCATCCTTGCCGCGGCCGTGCTCGCCGCGGCCCGCCCGCCAGTGGGGCCGGTAATGAAAGTCGACCAGGTTGTTCGTGTCGTGGTCCCCGACCAAGACGATGTCGCCGCCGCGCCCGCCGTCGCCGCCGTTCGGGCCACCCCACGGCTCGAACTTCTCGCGCCGGAAGCTCACGCAGCCGCGCCCGCCGTCGCCGGCCTGGACCTTGATGACGCACTCGTCCACAAACATGGAGGCAACGAAGCAGAACCGCCGCGGCTTGCCAAGCGGCGCGTGGGGGCAACGGCGGATTCCGGGTCCAGCTTCACAGAAGAACGCAAAGGAAGCAGAGGGCTGTTCTCATCGGAGCCAACGGACCGAACGGAGCCAGCGCCGAGATCGTGAAATCTGCCCATCGGGCACCGCAAATCGGTCATTCCGCTCCCCATAGCAGATTTTCGATTTCACGATGGCCGATTTCACGATGATCCGGGGCCTCTTTCCACCGCGGATCACGCGGATGGACACCGTTTCCCCGAGAGCGCACGGGGGAACAAGCGAGGAGGCCCGCGCGAATCACTCTGCAATCGACAAGCTCAGGACCAGATCCTGGTAGGTGTTGTCGCCGACGTGGAATTCACGTCGACCGATAACCTGGTAACCGAGCTTCTGGTAAAATCCGATCGCGCCCTGGTTCTTCGAGTAGACGCCAAGCAGCAGGCGCCGCATGCCGGCGCCCTTGGCGAAGCGCCGCGCCTCCTCCATCAGCCGCGCCCCGAGGCCCTGGCCCTGGAAACGGTGCAGGAGGTACACCCGCTTGACCTCCAAGTCTCGTGGACCCACATCGGGTACCGGCAAATCCGGCTTGGTCAGCACGAGATACGCAACCGGCGCCTGCTGCGGATCGACCTCTGCAATCCAGATGGTGGTCACGCCATCCCGCAGCCATGCCGCGTACTTCTCCGCCGAGTGCTGGTGTACGCAGTGGCTGACAATGTCCCGACCCGCGATGACGCCGGCGAACGCCTCCAGGAACGCCGCCTGCCCCACCAGTGACAGCGCGACCTCATCCCCCGGCACAGCTCTGCGGATCGATACGGATTCCATCAGGAATTCGGTGTGGCGGCCGGCTGCACTACGGATTCGTAGACCCGCACGTAGTCGATCAGGTATTTCTGTGGCAGGATGGAATCGTCGATCGGGCCGCCCCATTCGCCCCCGAGGGCGAAGTTGATGAGCAGGTAGAACGGGTGGCGGAAGGGGTTGCCCTCCCCCGTTCCGGCCTGTTCGAGGCTCACGGAGCGGTACCTCGTCTGGTCGAAGAAGAAATCAATCCGGTCCGGGGACCACTCGATGGCGTAGACGTGGAAATCGTCGTACGGCCGGGCCGTCTCCAGCTTGCCGGTGTCCCATTTATGCTGGCCGTCCGCCTCGTAATGGATCGTGCCGTGGATGTGATTGGGGTCGTGACCGACGAACTCCATGATGTCGATCTCGCCGCAGGCGGGCCAGCCCACCCGGTCGATGTTCGCGCCGAGCATCCAGATCGCCGGCCAGACGCCGCGGCCCTGCGGAAGCTTCGCCCGCACCTCGATCCGGCCGTAGCGCCAGCTCGCCCTGTGCTGGGTGATCAGGCTCGCGGAGGTGTACTCCACCGGCGCATGGCCCTGCGGCGTGAAATGCTCCTTCCGGCATTCAAGCACCAGCACGCCATCTTCGACCCGCGCATTCTCGAGCCGGGCCCGCGTGTACCACTGGCTTTCGTTATTCCGGATGAAACCCTGCTCGTAGTCCCACTTGGCCGGGTCCGGGTGACCCTCGGTGTTGAACTCGTCAGACCAGACCAGTTTCCACTCCTCGGCGCGGGCGCCGCCGGTCACCGCGATGACCGCAAACAATGCGAACGCGAAACCTTTCACGCCGCATCTCCTCGGACTCTGCGTCCGTTGTTCGGCTGCCGCCGGGCGTTCCGGCACGGCTGGACTGGTGCTTTGGTGAATGACTCGCGGCTCATGGTTCTCCTGGCATCGAAGGGTCATCGACGTCGGATTGTGCCTCCAGTCCTGGCGCACGCCAATCCACCAATTCGAGCGATTCGGATTTGCCCGTCCGGCATCCCATTCGCGGGACCGCAACATCCCGCGGGCGGAGGGGAATGCGGCCCGAAGATTCACCCTGAACTCGACCGTAAGCTGTATTTCCCTCTGCCGCTGTCAGTTACGGATACCGGCCTCCGTTGGCACGCCTCATGCCTTTTGAAGGGCATCAACGATGAGCCGAACGACCCAAGCCCGATTGAACCTCGCCTGCCTCGCCTTCGCGGTGGTGCGGCGCAAATGGCACGCGGTGCCGTTTCATTGGGCGGGACTCCGGCGCGCGCTCATCGGCGGATGAATCTCACCACTGATTGCACTGATGGGCGCTGATCGGGTTCAAACCCGCGTTCCGCCGCCTAGCATGGATTGCCGCAGAAAATGAGGGAGCGCGATTCGACCCCTTCCATCAGTGTGCCTCATCGGTGAAAGAAACCTTCGCGACTCCTTCGCGCTCGTTGCGGTGGAGGAAGATCCGCGCCCATTCGCGTGATCCGCGGTAAAAGAAGATCCCGGCATGCGACAGACATCGTGAAATCGGTCATCTCGACATCGCTCATCAGCCTTCGGTGTGGAAATGACCGATGCTCGACATGCGATTGGCAGATTTCACGATTTCCCGTGCCGCCTCCGCGGCGATCCGCATGATCCGCGGTGAGAAAGAACCCGCCACGCGGGATCCGTGCCTGCTCAGACCTCAGCGGTCGTGGGGTCGATGACTTCCCGAACCTCCGAGACGCGGTTGGCAGGAAATCCGCCCTGCTTCGCATGCTCGCGGACCAATCCCTCGTTGGGAGCGATATAGACGCAGTAAATCTTGTCGTCGG
>JBAIXJ010000641.1:0-2236 GCA_037916645.1 Opitutales bacterium
GCGGCGAGCAATCCGCCACTCCCGACCCGGTGGTGGCGGCGGTCCTCACCGGTGACCGGGACGACGCGGAGCTGACGCTGAGCAGCCGAACTCCGTGCCTGGCGGGCCCCGCGCTCGCGGTCTTCACGAGCCGCGAGGATCCCGGTTTCCGCTGCCGGTTGCAGGAAGGCCAGGCCGTGACGGTGCGCGGCGCCGACTACTGTGTCGAGCGGCTGGATCCTGAGGCGCCACGGGCCGTCGTGGCGCGGATGGCGGCCGACGGGGGCGAGCCCGAGATTCTCGTTCTGGCGCCGCGGCCGACCGAGACGGGCGCCGATCGCCCGCTGGACCTGACACCTGCCGAGCTTTCCCTACCCACCGTTTCCCGTACCCCATGAAGACAAACCTGATCATCCGACTCCTTTTCGTCTTCGCTGCCTGGGGAGCCGAACTCGTCGGCGCCTCCGAGGAACCGGCCGACGCCGGGCCCGGACTGGCCGCGGGAGCACGCGAGCAGGCCCGCACCGAGCTCCTTGAGGCGGTCGACCGTTCATGGCAGCGGTCTCCGCCCCCGCCGGCCGAGCCGGCGACAGGCGCGCAACGGGAGGCGGCCGGGTCTCTGGCCGGGAAGCTGGATGCCATTTCGGTGCCGGCGGTCAGTTTCACCAACCTCGAGCTGCGGCGCGTCATCAGCGCGCTCGGCGCGTTGGCCGAGGAGTTCGACACGACTGGGGTGCCGCCGAAGGGCGTCAACATCGTGCTGTTGGATCCGGCCGGCGGGAATCCGTCCGTGACCATCACCCTCCGCAATCTCTCGCTGCGGCGGGTGCTGGATTTCGTGGCGGACGCGATCGGCTACCAAGTCGAGGTCCAATCCGACGCGGTGGTCCTCCGACCCGGCGGCGAGCGCAGCGCGCTCGCGGCGGAGGTTTTCCCGGTGACGCGTTCGACGCTGATTCGCATGACGGGTCGGGGTGGAGGCGAGGCGTCCGACGGCGTCAAGGCCGCCGGGCCCGGCGGTGCGGGCGGACACGATGACGGGGCGTTGCTGCGGCAGTTCTTCCAGCAGGCAGGCGTGAATTTCGACGGGACGCCCGGCAGCAGCCTCGCCTACGACGGTTCGGCGATCATCGTCACCCAGACGGCGCGGAACCGGGAGCGGATTCGCGCGATCCTGCGCCGGTACCTGGAGGTGCGGCAGGTGCAGATCGAGGCCAAGTTCATGGATGTGCAGGAGGGCGCGCTGGACGAGCTGGGCATCCAGTGGGATGTCGCGCGCCGCGCCGTGCCGCTGCTGGACCCGGCCACCGGCGCGCCGCTGCTGAACCCCGACGGCTCGCCCCGCGTGCGCTACCGGGAACGCTACCGGACCGCCGACCCCGCCAGCGGTTCGGCCGTCAACCGGACGCTGGCGGACGCCTTCCGGCACTCCCAGCACGCGAGCGACATCATCGTGGACGACAAGATCGTCGGTTCGCTCGCGCCGCCGACGCTCCCCGGGGCCAACAACCTCGGGGAAGCGGCGGGCAATCTCGCGACGATCACCGGCATGATCGGGGAGTTCGACGTCAACGCCGTGATCCGCGCGCTGGCACAGAAGAGCGGGGCGGATCTGCTCAGCGCGCCGCGGGTGACCGTGCTGTCCGGCAATGAGGCGCTCGTCACCGTCGCGCAGGAGATGCGCTATCCGCAGTCATTCGGGGGAATCCAAAGCCAGGTCGGGAGCGGCCGGACCACGGGCGACGGCAGCAGCGGGTCGGCGGGGGTGGCGATCACGGCGGGCACGCCGCAGGAATTCGCGACGCGGAACGTCGGCGTCGAACTCCGGGTCACGCCGACGGTGGAGGAGGATGACTACAGCATCAGCCTGGACCTGAATCCCAAGGTGACGGAGTTCGAAGGCTTCATCGAGTACGGCGGCCCCAGCATCGCCATCTCCGGCGGCCGGACGGTCACGGTCCCGCCCGGTTTCTACCAGCCGATCTTCTCCGTGCGCGAAGTGCGCACCCGGGTGACGATCTGGGACGGCGCCACGATCATCATGGGCGGGCTCACCCGACAGGAGGTGAAGAAGGTGGAGGACAAGGTTCCGATTCTCGGCGACATTCCGCTGCTCGGGCGCGCGTTCCGGTCGAAGGGCGAAAGCACGCAGAAGCGAAACCTGCTTATTTTCGTCACGGCCAACCTGGTGAATCCGGGCGGCGCACCCCGGAAATCGAATGATCGAGAGCGAAAACCTTGACCACGGATTACACGG
>JBAIXJ010000642.1:0-7044 GCA_037916645.1 Opitutales bacterium
CGCATCTCCGAGCCGTCGGAATTGGGCAGACCCGCCCGCTGGATCATCATCACGAAGACCACGCCGCGCCGGGGATCAGCCCAACTCTGGGTGCCGAACGCGCCGCCGTGGCCGAAGGTCCCGGGCGAAAGCGCCGCCGTGGCGCCCTGCGGCTCGGTGACGATGCAGAAGCCGAGCCCCCAGGCTGAACCGGGCAGGAAACCGGCCTTGAGGCCGTCGGTCTGCGGCTGGGTCAGCTCCGCGACCGTCGCGGGCTTCAGCAGCTGCCGGCCGTTCGCCGCGCCGCCGCTGAGCAGCATCTGGTAGAATTTCACGACGTCCGCGGCCGTGGAGAAGAACCCCGCGCCGCCCAGCGGCGGGCGCTCTCGATCGGTCACCGCGCCGCCGTACAGGTAATAGATCGTCGCCGGCTCCAAGCGGCCGGTTTCCTTGTTCCGATCGTAGCTGACGGCCAGCCGATCCTTGCGCTCCGGCGGGACCCAGAAGCTCGTGTCCTTCATGCCGAGCGGATCGAGCAGCCGCTGCTGGATGAAATCAGCGAAGCCCATCCCGCTGACGACCTCGATGATCCGGCCCAGCGTGTCGATGCCCGCCGTCGAATAGCTCCACCGGGTGCCGGGCTGGAATTTGAGCGGCTCCCGCGTCACCGCCTTGACCATCTCCGCGAGCGTCCAGTGCGGCCCGTAGGTCACGTACTCGCCCAAGCCGCTGGTGTGCGTCAGCAGGTCGTGCAGCGTGATCGGGCGCGCCGGCCGCACGAGGGTGCGCCGCTGCGGCGTCGATTCGTCCAGCACCCACAGGTCGTGGAATTCCGGCAGGTACTTCTCGACCGGGTCGCTGAAGCGCAGCTTGCCGTCGTCGACCAGCATCGCGACCGCGACCGCCGTCATCGGCTTGGTCATCGAGGCGATCCAGAACAGGTCATCGGTGCGCAGGGCGCGATGCGTCGCGACGTTGCTCTGGCCGACGGCGGCCAGGTGCAGGATCCGTTCCTTCGTCGCCACGAGCGTGACGGCGCCGGCGATCTCGCCCTGGTCCACAAACGCCTGCATGCGTTGCGGAATGGCGGCGAAACGATCCGGGGTGGCGGCCGCGGCGCGCAGCGCCACGGCAAGACCGAGCAACGGGAGAACGATGCGACGTTGGGACCAGTGCATGGGATTGACGACTAGGAGAGCGGTTGCGCCGATTCAATAGATTCCTGCACCGAAGCCCGGCGCCTTGTCTGGCGCGACACTTGTAGGCGGTCAGCTTGCTGACGCCAAAACCCGATTCCAGATGGGCGCCCGTACCTGTCAGCCGAAGCCTTGGCGAAGGCTGAAGCGGGCGGCCTACAGTGGAGAATTACTCCGCCAGATCGAAGCCCCGGCGCCCGGGCCGCCCCGGCTTGTGGATTGACTTGCCGCGGCGCACGCGGTTTCAAACGCAGGGTCCACCTTCAACTCGTGGCCGCCCTTCCGGGCGCCCCTTCGCCGCGCCGGCCGGCTTCGCCGCCGCCCCGCCCGTCGCCCGCTCCCGGATCGGCGTCCCCAGCTCCAGCTCTCACACCCCATGGGCGGTTTCTTCGGCGTCGTCTCCCATCAGGACTGCATCGCCGACGTCTTCTACGGCACGGACTATCATTCCCACCTCGGCACGCGGCGGGGCGGCATGGTGGTGCACACCGCGGAAGGCTTCCGGCGGAACATCCACGACATCACCAACTCGCCGTTCCGGACCAAGTTCGAGGACGACCTGCCCAAGTACCACGGCCGGCTGGCGCTCGGGGTCATCAGCGACTACGAGGACCAGCCCCTGCTGATCGGCTCCCACCACGGCAACTACGCGGTGGCCACCGTGGGCCGCATCGACAACCACAAGGCGCTGGTGCGCCAGGTGCTCGCGCGCCGCCAGACGCATTTTGCCGAGATGCGCGGCAACGAGGTCAACCCGACCGAGCTGATCGCCACGCTCATCAACCAGGAGGACACCCTTCTCGCCGGCCTCCGCCGGGTGCAGGAGACCGTGGAGGGCTCGTGCTCCGTGCTGCTGCTGACGCCGGACGGCCTGCTCGCCGCCCGCGACCGCGTCGGGCGCACGCCGCTGGCGATCGGCCGCAAGGAGGGCTCGTGGGCGGTCACCCTCGAAACCTGCGCGCTGCCCAACCTCGGCTACCAGATCGAGCGCCACCTCGGGCCCGGCGAGATCGTCCGCCTGACCCCCGAGGGGGTGGAGCAGCTCGCCCCGCCGGGCGACGCGATGCAGATCTGCTCGTTCCTGTGGATCTACTACGGCTACCCGGCCTCGTCGTACGAGGGCGTCAACACCGAGATCGTGCGCAACCGGTGCGGCGCAGCGCTGGCGGCGGACGACCCGGTCGAGGTCGACCTCGTCTCCGGCATCCCCGATTCGGGCGTCGGCCACGCGCTCGGGTACGCCTCCCGCCGCGGCCTGCCGTACCGGCGGCCGTTCGTCAAATACACCCCCACCTGGCCGCGCAGCTTCATGCCCCAGGAGCAGCGCGTGCGCGATCTCGTGGCCCGGATGAAGCTGATCCCGGTGCGGGAACTGATCGAGGGACAGCGCCTCCTGTTCTGCGAGGACTCGATCGTGCGCGGCACGCAGCTGCGCGACATCATCCGGCGGCTGTTCGAGCTGGGCGCCCGTGAGGTCCACATGCGGCCGGCCTGCCCGCCGCTGGTGTTCAGCTGCAAGTTCCTCAATTTCTCGCGTTCGCGGTCGGTGCTCGACCTCGCGGCGCGCAAGGCCATCGCCGAGCTCGAGGGCGACCCGAACGTCGCGGTCGATGAGTACGCGGATCCCGGCACGGAGCGACACGCCCGCATGGTCGACGCCATCCGCCGCCACCTCGGCCTGACCACGCTCAAGTATCAGCGGCTGGACGCCATGGTCACGGCCATCGGCCTGCCGCGCGCCAAGCTGTGCACCTACTGCTGGAACGGGTGCGAATTCGGCCGGCTATCCGCGGCGGGCGCCGCGCGGGCGGTGCCGGCGCAGCAGTTCAACCTGCTGTAGGGCCGCGGCGCCGCGCCGGCCGGCCGCCGGAACCCGCTCCGCCGGAATCATTCCGTTCAACCGCGGATATCGCGGATCAGCGCGAATGATCTCAAGCGAAGAGCTTGAGATGATTCGCCTGCGTTTTCACCCCACCAGCAAGTGAGTTTCGGCCCCAGGGGTCGAGGTCACCGACCTCCGGTTGGCCCGCGTCCATCCGCTTAATCGGCGGTGAACTTCACCTGCATTGTCCCAGCTCAGGGCGCCGCGGGCGCAGGATAGCCGACCGGCTGGACCGCGATGAGCTCCTGCGTGGGCCGGAGGCTGAGCTTGGCCGTCAGCGCCGCCCGGTCGAATCCGCCGCGGTACCCGGTGGCCAGTCCCTCCGACGCGCAATACAGGTACACGTTCTCCGAAATGAACCCGGAATCGATGCACGCCACCTGCTTCTTCGCCTCGGGCGTCCCTGAATCCCGTTTCGCCAGGTCGGCGATGTACACGATCACCACCGGCGCCGGGCTGCGGGCCAGGCCGCGGAGATCCTCCGCCACCACCGGTTGCAGCCGGTGCTGCGCGGCGTCGTACACGTACGCTCCCTGCCTCAGCAGCAGGTAGATCTCATTCTCCTGCTTGTTGCTGGCCGACGGCGCGGTGCGACGCCCGTCGGGCCGGTTCACGCCGAACGCCGCCCAGCATAGGTTGGCAAGCTGCTGCGGCGAAAGCTCGCGCGCCGCATCAAAGCTTCGGCCCGTGGCCCGCTTGGCCAGGGCCTCCATCACGGGCAGGCCGCCCGTCTTTTGCGGCGCGGGCAGATCGATCGGCTGGGCACGGAGCCCACCGAAGATACCGAGGGCGATCCCCAGGATGAGATATCGTTTCATGGAAAGCTGGACGGAGCCGGCGACAGGCTGACATCAAAACACAGGCGATGGCAATGGCATCGCCGCTTCGAAATCCGCCCCGGCCCCCGCGGCGGCGGTCCACTCCGGGATCTCGCGCGACCTAGCTAGGCGCGCACCGTGGCCCGGCCATCGACGGCGATGTCCTGCTGGATCTTCGCGAACGCCGCGTTGACCTCGTCGTCGGTCAGGGTCCGGTCGACGGCGCGGAACACCAGAGCGAACGCCAGGCTCTTCTTCCCGTCCGGCAACCCGTTGCCCTGGTAGACGTCAAAGATGGCCACCCGCTCGACGGCGAACGCCCCGCCGATGACGGCCCGCGCGGTCTGCTCGAGCCGGCGGCGCACGTCCTCCGCCGGCGTGGCCGCGTCGACCACGAGCGCCAGGTCGCGGAGGACCGGCGGATAGTGGCTGAAGTCCTGGTAGCGCCGCGGCCCGCCCCGGACGGCAAGCTTGGCGGGCAGGATCGCGAAATGTCCCGCCATGATCCGCCCTTCGACGCCCATGGCCCGGACGAGGCCGAGGTTCAGCATCCCGAACCGCGCCTGGAAGCCGTCGGTCGCGAGGCCGCCCACAGCCGCCGAGTGGCCTTCCTGCCAGGCAAAGTAGGCACCGGACACGGGCGTCGCCGCGTGGGTGGCGAGGTCGACGCCGGCGTGGGCGGCCAGGTTCTGGAGGCGGTTCTTCGCCGCGTAGAAATCAGCGGGCGGACGCTTGAGCCACCGGCGCTCGGCCTCCTTGGTGTGCGCTTCGAGGAACGCCACGGCGGCGCATTCGAAGACCTGGCCGTTGTCCTCGATGAAGACCCGCCCGGCCTCGAACAACCGCGTCACTCCGGTGCCGCGGGACTGGTTCAATTTCAGCGCCTCGAGCAGGCCGATCAGCAGTCCCGGCCGCAGGTGCGACTGGTCCTCGACAAAGGGATTGGCGAGCGCGAGCTCCTGCACGGACGTCGCCGAGACCCACTGGCCCACCTCCGCCGCGGAGCGCAGCGTGTAGGTGAGACACTCGTGGAAATGCTGCCCGACCAGGTACTCGGTCACGCGGCGGTTGAAGAGCACCACCGGATCGTCCTCGTCCAGGTATCCCGGCACCACCACGGTCCCGGCCGGGATGCGGTCCGTGCCATAGAGGCGGAGGATCTCTTCGACCAGATCGATCGGGCGGTCCAGGTCGCCGCGCCAGCTGGGAATGGACACGGTCCATTGCGGGCGGCCCTCGACGGTCAGTTCGTCGCGCACGACGGGCAGATCCAAGGCCTCCAGCGCATCCTTCATCTCGGCGTCCGTGACCTCGAAGCCAAACTGGCGGCGCACGAAATCGGGCGTGAGGGTGATCTCGCTCTTCCACGGCCGATCCTCCCCCACGATGCAGGCGGGGCCGACCGGGGTCCCGCCGGCCGTCTCGACGATCAGGTCGATGGTGCGGCGGGCATTCTCGAGCAGCGCGTGCGGGTCGACGCCGCGTTCGTACCGGTAGGAGCTGTCGGTCGAGAGGCCGAGTTTGCGCGAGGTCCAGCGGATGCCGGAGGGGTTGAAATAGGCCACCTCGAGAACGAGGTCGGTCGTGGCGGCGTCGACCTCGGCGTTGGCGCCGCCCATGATGCCGGCGATGACCAGCGGCTTTCCGGCGTCGGCGATCACCAGCATGCGGCTGCTCAGCGCGCGCTCCTTGGCGTCGAGGGTGACGAGCTTCTCGTCGTCGCGGGCGCGCCGGATGACCAGCCGCGCGCCGCCGATCTTCCGGGCGTCGAAGGCGTGCACCGGCTGCCCGGTCTCGAGCATGACGTAGTTGCCCACGTCGACGACGTTGTTGATCGGACGCAGGCCGACCGCCTTGAGACGTTCCTGCAGCCAGGCGGGGCTGGGGCCGATCCGCACGCCGCTGATCACGTGGGCCGTGTAGAGCGGGCAGTCCTCCTCGGCCTCGACCGTGACGCCGGCGAGCAGGTCCCGCCGCTCGGGCGCGCCCTCGGGCAGGCCGGTGAATTTCACCGGCGGGTAGACGAGGTCCTGCCGGAACCACGCCGCCAGCTCGCGCGCCACGCCCAGGTGGCACAGCCCGTCCGGCCGGTTCGGGGTGATCTCGATGTCAAACACGACGTCGCCGGGCGGCAGCACCTCGTTGACGGGGGTGCCGAGCGGCGGGCGGCCGTCGAGGATGAGCAGCCCGGAATGGTCGCCGCCGAGGCCGAGCTCATCCGGGGAGCACATCATGCCGTCCGACAGCTGCCCGCGGATCCGGGACTGCTTGATCTTGAAGTCGCCCGGCAGGACCGCGCCGGGCAGCGCCACGAGCACGCGGTCGCCGACCTGGTGGTTCGGCGCGCCGCAGACGATCGTCTTCACCCCGCCCGCGGGGCCAACGTCGACCGTGCAGACGGTGAGCTTGTCGGCATTCGGGTGCTTCTCGCGGGTCAGGACCTCGCCCACGACGACATCCCGCAGAGGCGGCACCCCGGTGCGCAGGATCTGCTCCACCTCAAAGCCGAGGAACGTGATGGCGTGCACGATCTCATCGACCGTGGCGTCGAGCCGGACGTAGGACTGGAGCCAGTTGAGCGAGACTTTCACGGGAAGTAGCGAGTAGTGAGTAGCGGGTAGCGAGTAGTCTACTAACCGCGTTCGAGTCCGTTGATGTAGCCTTGGAGCAAACGAGAGACCTCCTCCAGGTCAGCCTGCAGCGCCTCGGTGTCGGTGTAATGCAGGTCGTGCGCCAAGATGAGCTGGTAGACGCATTCGTCGGCTGACGCTTGGGCGGTATTGTAGAAGCGGAGCTTGTCCGGTTTGGTGCGCTTACGAAACCCCTCGACGATATTCGATGGGATGCTGGCGGCGGCCCGACGGAGCTGTGAGGTGAGGCCATACAGCTCGTACGGAGGAAAGCCCCCAGTGCATTGGTAGACGGCCAAGGCAAACGCATGGGCCTTCTGCCAAACGATCAGATCGCGAAAGGACTTTGATTTGTCTGCCATGCTCGCTACTCACTACCCGCTACTCGCTTCAGGAAAACTGCGTCAGAAAGCGCAGGTCGTTCTGGTAGAAATAGCGGATGTCATCGATGCCGTAGAGGATCATGGCGAGGCGTTCGAGGCCCATGCCGAAGGCGTATCCCGTCCACGCCTCCGGATCGTAGCCGACGGCCTCGTAGA
>JBAIXJ010000643.1:0-3582 GCA_037916645.1 Opitutales bacterium
TTGCGGCGCGTGGTGATGCTCACCCGGGTGATCCAGAGCAGCTTCCGTTTCTTTTCCTTCCACGCCGCATGAAAATCGTAGGCGGCGAGGATCACGAAATAGCGGTCCTCCTCCACGTCCGACACCAGATCCTGGTAGCGGTCGGCGAAGCCGGGGAAGATGTCCCGCAGGTCGCTCATCCGGCGCATCTCCGGATAGTAGCCCAGCAGCGCGGCATTGCGGGCGTCGGCGCGGTCGCGCTGCCGGTTCTCCATCTCGACCATCATCAGGGCACTGGTGAGCTCGCCGTCGAGCTGGGACTGCAGCCCCGCCGTTGCGCCGCCGGCCATCGATCCTCCGCCTCCCGGTCCTCCGGCCATCGGACCCCCGGACGGGGGCCCGAGGCTCTGCACCGTCGACATCGCCGTCGACAGCCCGTCAAGCGCCGTCCGGTAGGTGCCGTCATCGTACGGAATGGTCGTGCCCCAGTGCACGACGATCATCAGGTCGGTCTGGTCGGGGCTGTGCGTCGGCAGGTAGTTCTGGCGGGCGAGATACGGCGCCAGCACCTGCGCCAGCTTCATGAAGGTGAAGCCCTCGATCGACGGGTCGCGCATCCGCCCGTTCGAGTACTGGCCCTCGCCGAACGCATAGGTCTCCGGCTTGAACGAGCCGTCGGGCAGCTTGGTGCGGGCGTAGCCGTTGTAGTCCGTCGAGAAGACGGCCGTCAGGAGCTCGTCCTTGCCGGTCGCCGGCACCGCCGCGCCGAGCGCCAAAAACACCAGCGGCCAGATCGCCCTTCGTATCGTCGCATTCATCGCCAATTGAATTCTCCCGCCCGTTTTCGCCCGCTTGATTTCGCCGGGCTCAGCCCGCGGCGCACACCCTCCGGTACAGCGACTCGTAGCGTGGGACAATCGCGTCCGCCGAGAACAGCCTCCGGGCCCGCTCGCGCGCCGCCGCGCCGAAGCCTTTCCGCCGCGCCGGATTCTGGATCAACCCCTCAACCGCGTGCGCCAGGACCTCCGGATCCGCGGATGGCACCATCAGCCCGGTCTCGTCCGGCGCCATCACCTCGGAAATGCCCCCGACCGCGCGCGCCACGCTGGGACACCCGAAGCACATCATCTCGAGCAGGCTGAGGCAGAAGCTCTCCAAGTCCGATGGGAACAGGCCGAGGTCCGCGGCCTGCAGATAATCCTCGATGTCGACCACCTTCTCCCGCACGACCACGCGGTCGCCCAGGCCAAGCCGTTGCACCTGTCCGGCGTAAGGCGCGAAATCGCCGCCCGCCAGAATCACCAGCTTGAACGACTCGCGCGGCCGGATGCGCGCCACCGTCTCCAGCAGGAGGTCGACGCGCTTGATCGGCCGGAGATTCGACAGGTGCAGGATCATCGCCTCGTCGCCAATGCCCAGCTCGTGCCGCACCGCCTCGCGGCTGCGCTTCGGACGCCCGGGCTCGAAAAAGTTGTGGATCACGTCGATCGGCCGCTCGACCGCCAGCACCCGGCGGGTCTCGTGCTCGAGCCAGGCCGAGACGGTGGTGATCGCGTCCGAGCGGTCGAGCGCGTGCCGGATGGCCGGGCCGTAGCCGGGATCGCGCCCCAGCAACGTCGTGTCCGTGCCGTGCAGGGTGGTGATCACCTTCGGCCGGCGGCCGGCCGGAAGCATCTCGCAGGCCAGCAGCGCGGCGGTGGTGTGCGGCACCGCGTAGTGGGCGTGCAGCACGTCGAGCCCGTGGTCGCGGCTCACCTCCGCCAGCTTCACCGACAGCGGCAGCGTGTAGTCGGGGTACTTGAACAGGTCGTAGGTGTTGATCACGACCGGGTGAAACGTCACCCGCGGCTCCTTCGCCGGCAGACGGAACGGCTGCTCGTAGCTGACGAAGTGGATCTCGTGCCCGCGCCGGGCCAGTTCCTCACCCAGCTCGGAGGCAAGGATGCCGCTGCCGCCCACCGACGGGTAGCACGTGATGCCGATCTTGAGGGGCCGGCCGGGGTCCATGTCAAAAACGCCGCGGCACCCGCCGGAGCGGCGAAAGGAGGTCGAACACGAGCGGATCGTTCGGGAACAGCGCCTGCGCGTGGCTCACGCCCGCGCGGTGACCATGCACCACCGCCCGGGCAAGCTGCAGGCCCACGTAATCGCGCGTCCGCGCCTGCGAACCATGCGCCTCCATCGCCCGCCGCCACGCCGCGAGCACCGCCGGCGCGGAAACGTCGATCAGCACGGGCTGGGTCCCGGCCGGCTCGCCTTCGGGCGAGACGGCATAGAACATCAGCAGGTCGATCCGGTGCGGCGGCTGGCGCCGCAGCTCCCGCACGCCGCCGTACCGCGCCAGCCGCGCGGCATCGCGGACCATCCGCCCGAGCGCCGCGTGATCCGGGTGCTGGTTCTCCACCGGCGTCGGCGCGAGGACGATGCCGGGCCGCAGGCGGCGGATGATCCCCGCCAACCGCACCGCGTGCGCCCGGCGCACCTCGAGGCGCGTGTCGCCGCCCAAGTCCAGGAATTCCAGCGACGCGCCCAGCTCGGCCGCCGCCCGCCGGGCCTCGGCCGTCCGCTGCCGTGGCGTGCCATGCGTCCCCGCCTCGCCCTGCGTGCAAACCACGAAATGGGCCGCGCCGCCGGCCAGGGTCTCGGCGGCAATCACCGCGCCGCAGCCGAACTCGATGTCGTCCGGGTGCGCGCCAAAAGCGAGAAGGGGGGAAGGCTGGTTCGCAGTCATTTCACTCTCGTCGAGCCATTGTCGGCACCGCTCCGCCAAGCCGCAACCAAAAGACCGAAACGCTCCATTTTACAGGAGGCAACGGAGGGAACAGGGCGGTTGCCATCGTTTCCGTGAGGGCCGACGAGCTTAGGACTCACATGCACCCTCTACAGACGAGGCGGCCGGTTCCTCCGTTACCTCCGTTTCCTCCTGTAAAAAGCGAACCTCGGCGAACCACCAAGACACGAATACGCGAAGAAGCGGCCCTGCTTCGTGCCTCTGTGCCCTTGTGGTTCAATCCCCACAGTGATTTCACGCCGGGAGGCCGGTCCAGGCCTCGTCCGCGCGATCGATCTCGTCGCGCCGCAGGTAGGTGATCTCCGGCGCGTCCTCCCGCCGCAGATAGTCCTGCTCGCTCGCGCCGGCGACGTAGTGCGTGCAATGGATGACGGACTGCATCCAGCGCAGCCGGGTGTCGCGCGTCGGGCTCACCTGCTCCGGACCGAACTCCCGCGCCGGCAGGGTCACGTAACAATCGCCGCCCTCGTGGAGCCGCAGCGCCCCGTCCTGGAACCGCGCCCGCACGATCTCGCCCTCGTGCGGCACGTCGACGAAGAAGTCCTCCACCGCGCAGGCCGCGCGCCGCACCGCCGGATCGCTGGAGCGCACGACCTCCACGCCGTCCAGCAGGCCCAGGCGCCGGTACATCTCCAGGCAGAAGTCGGCCACATTCGCCGCCTCGTTCGTCCGGAACGCCGCCACCCCCGGCGCCTCCACAAACGCCGGCAGCTGCCGGCCGAGATTGTCCCGCCATGGCCGGGACACGCGCTTGAGGTAAAGCGGCGAGAACTTGCGCTGCAGCCGGTTTTCGAAGGCAAAGTTGACGGTCA
>JBAIXJ010000644.1:0-1547 GCA_037916645.1 Opitutales bacterium
CAAGAACGACGTTTTGCAGGGGACTCTGGATTTGCTGGCGCTGAAAACCCTGGCCGCGCGCGGGCCGATACACGGCTATGGCATTGCAACCCACATTCAGCAGATCTCGGAGGGCGGATTGCGTGTCGAGGAAGGCTCCCTTTATCCGGCGCTGCACCGGTTGGAGCAGGACGGACTGATCGCCTCCGAATGGCGGATTTCTGAGACGAACCGCCGGGCCCGTTATTACTCCCTTACCGCCGCAGGGCGCCGCCAATTGGCGGCCGAAGAAAAACATTGGGCTGACCTGACGTCCGCCGTGAGCCGCATCCTCAATTACGCGTAGGCCCGGCCAATCGCGGTGAATCTGTCAAAGAATGCGGCGAGTCGCCGGTGCAGGCCGGGACAATAGCCCTGTCGCCGCGGCGCCGCAACTTTCTGAGGAGCAACGCATGGGACTGCTGAGCCGACTTATCTCCGTGTTCCGTCAGGAGCGGCTGGACAACGACCTGGAAGATGAGATGCAGTTTCACCTGGAGATGCGAACCCGCGACAACGCCGCCGGTGGCATGGCCGCGGATGAAGCTCGGCGCGATGCGATTCGCCGCTTCGGCAACACCACGCTGCACAAGGAACGAGCCCGCGATGCCGACGTTATCCTATGGCTGGACGATGCCTGGCGAAATGTCAAGTATGCATGCCGGGTTCTGCTCCGCAGCCCAGGCTTTACGTTGACCGTCTTTGTCTCGATCGCCATTGGCGTGGGAGCAAACTCGGCGATTTTCAGTTGCGTGAACGCGCTCCTGATCAGGAAAGTGCCGGTGAAGAATCCGGACCAGCTAGTCCGCCTCGAATGGGCGGAGCATCTTCCGGACGGTCGCCAATGGACGGGCATGTTCAGTTATCCGGTCTATCGCGATCTACGACACGCAGGAGCCGCTTACGCGGATATCTACGGAGTATCGTCTGAGGCCGGTTACCTGACCTTCGGCGGAGAAACGGAGCGCGTGGAATGCCGTCTTGTGACCGGAAACTATTTCAGCTCCCTCGGCGTGGTGATGGCGGTCGGCAGGCCGATCTGGCCGGAGGATGAAAGCGAGGCTGGAGGGATGCCGGCGGCTGTGCTGAGTTACGATTACTGGAAGCTGCGTTTCGGCGGAGATCGCTCCATAATCGGTGCGCGGTTCCGGCTTGGCGCGGAACGAACTGCCGTCGGCGCCGAATACGTCGTCATCGGCGTGGCTCCGCGCGGCCTTGATAGTGCGAACGTCGGCACCTTGCCGGATCTGTTCATCCCGATCAGCCGCCGGCCCCAGTTCCGGGACGGAGACGATCTCGCCCTGCGCGCCGTCGGTTTCGTGCAGCCGGGCGGCCGTCTGCGGCCCGGGGTGTCGATCGCCACCGCGCAGGCGACACTCACGACGGTTTTTCAGGGAATCGACAAGGGCGAGCCCGGCCACGGCGGTCGGTACGCCATTGGGGTATTGCCGGCCAGCCGGGGCCTGTATAGTCGGACCGAGGATTACGTCAGGCCGCTCCAGACACTCCAGGGAATGGTGGCGGCAGTG
>JBAIXJ010000645.1:0-3192 GCA_037916645.1 Opitutales bacterium
GCGTTCGGCGTGGCGGTCAACGCCGGCATCTTCGGCCTGTTCGGCGCGCTCTTCCTGCGCCCGCTGCCGGTGCCCGATTCGGACCGGCTCGCCCTGGTGGTGGAGCGCGTGGCGGGGTGGACGATGCTGCGGCAGCTCTCGTTCCCCGACTTCCGCGACCTGCGCGCGCGGGCGACGAGCTTCACCCGCCTGATCGCCTACAGCTTCGAGGAGGCGAACCTGAGCGCCGACGGGCAGGCGCCCGAACGCGCATGGGTCCAACTGGTGACGCCGGACGCCTTCGCGGTCATGAACGTGCGTCCCGCCCTCGGCCGGATGTTGGTGCCGACGGACGGCGAGGACGGCGGCGGCCAGCCGGTCGCGGTCCTGACGCACCGGTTCTGGCAGAGCCGGTTCGGCGGCGACCCGGAGATCGTCGGCCGCACCCTCCGGCTCAACGGCCAGCCCTTCACCGTCGTCGGGGTGGCGGCGGAGGGGTTCGACGGGTTCGCGCTGATGCTGCAGATGAGCGCCTTCGTGCCGTCCGCGGCGATGGACCGCCTGTTCCCGCGCACGTCTTCGCTTCTCGAGGAGCGGGGGAAGGCGGACTGGTACGTGCTGGGCCGCCTCCGGCCGGGCGCCACCCTCGCCTCGGCCGGCGCCGAGGCGCAGGTGATCGGGCGGCAGCTGATCGCGGAGCATCCCCAAAGCCACCGGCACCCGCCCGCGACCTTCGAGGTTCTCCCGGAGCGGAGCGCCCGCCCCGACCCGTCGATCGCGGACCACACGCGGACGTTCGCGGCGCTGTTCCTCGGGCTCGTCACCCTGGTGCTCTTCATCGCCTGCGCCAACGTGGCCAACCTGATGCTCACCCGCGCGGTGGCGCGCCAGCCTGAGCTGACCCTGCGCGCCGCGCTGGGCGCGCGCCGCTGGCACCTCGTGCGCCAGGTGTTGGCGGAAGGCCTCGTGCTGGCGGTGGCGGCCGGCGCGATCGGCGGAATCCTTTCCGCGTGGACCGGCGGGCTGGTCATGCGCCTGGCCTTTGCCTTCGACTCCGGGTATCCGCTCAATCTCGAGTACCAGCCGGCGCTGCGGGATATTCTCTTCACCGCCGCGATTTCGCTCTTCGCCGGCGTGGCCAGCAGCCTGATGCCGGCATTGCGGGCGTCGCGCATCGACCTGATGGAAAGCCTGAAGGGCTCGGCGGGGGGCCGGGTGCCGCCCGGCCAGCATCGCCTCCAGGCGCTGCTCGTCATCGGGCAGGTGGTCTTTTCGCTCGTCGTCCTGGCCGGCGCGGGGCTCTTCCTGCGGAGCCTGCAGCGGACGCGGGCCGTGAGCCTCGGGTTCCGCACCGACCGGCTGCTGATGGTGTCCTACCACCTTGGGCTGCAGGGGTACTCCGAGGAGCGCGGCCAGAAATTCTCGCGCCTGCTGCTTGAGAAGGCGCGGGCCCTTCCGGGCGTCGAGGCGGCGACCATTACGCAGCATGTGCCCTTCGACTACATCCTGTGGGGCCGCACCCTCTGGCCGGACAACCCGCCGGCATTGATGAAGGACGGCAACGCCTCGGTGGCCTACAACCGGGTGGCCCCGGGCTATTTCGAGATGCTGGGCCTGCAGCTCCTGCGCGGCCGCGTGCTGGCGGAGACCGACACGGCCGCGACGCGTCGCGTCGCCGTCATCAACCAGGCGCTGGCGGATCTGTGCTGGCCGGGTGAGGACCCGGTCGGCCGGCGTTTCCGCTGGTCGGCCGACGGGCCGTGGATCGAGGTCGTCGGCGTGACCGCCACCGCCAAGACCATGATGTTGTCCGAGGGGCCGCGGCCCTTCGCGTACGTGCCGCTGGCGCAGGACTACTCCGCGCCGCTCGCCCTGATGGTGCGCAGCCGGGCGGATCCGCTGGCCCTCGCCAGGGACTTGCGCGCCACGGTGCGTTCGCTCGATCCGCACCTGCCGGTCTACCAGGTGCGGACGATGGAGCACCTGCTGGAGAACAGCTTCTTCGCCCTGATGCCGATGCGCCTCGGCGCCACCCTGGCGGCGTTCCAAGGCGCGATCGGCCTGGCGCTGGCGGTGATGGGTCTGTACGCGGTGGTGGCCCACGGCGTGAGCCGCCGCACCCGCGAGATCGGCATCCGCATGGCGCTCGGCGCCGACGGGCGGAACGTCGTGCGGCTTGTGATGCGCGAGGGCATGCGGCTGACCGCCCTGGGGCTGGTCCTCGGGCTCGCCGTGGCCGCGGTCCTGGGCTTTGCGCTTTCCCGCGCCCTCTACGGGCTGGAAGCGGTGGAACCAACGGCCGTGCTCGGCGCGGCCCTCGTGCTGCTGGCGACGGCCGGCCTGGCCTGCTACCTGCCGGCCCGGCGGGCCACGCGCATCGCGCCGACGGTGGCGCTGCGGACGGAGTGAGGCGATCGCGACCATGGACGCGCCGCCGCCAGCGATCGATCCCGGTGAACCGGAGAACCCGGTCTACCTACCCACCTACGACGGTTGTTTCGTCTGCGGCCAGAATCATCCCCGCGGTCTGCGCATCCGCTTCTTCGCGGACCCGGCGAAGCGCGTCTACGCCCGCTTCCGGCCGGAGCCGACGCTGACCGGCTACGACGACATCGTCCACGGCGGGTTGGTCAGCACGCTCCTCGACGAACTGATCGGCTGGTCCGTGTCCCTGCACCACGGCCGCCTGGCCTACACGGCCGAGCTCGCCGTGCGGTTTGCGCGGCCGCTCCCCGCGGGCCGGGATTATCTGGCGTTCTCCGCGATTGGCGCGGGGCGGGGCCGGTTCTGGGAGGCCGACGGCGGGATCCGGGACGCGGAGGGCACGGTGTATGCCCGGGGCCACGGCAAATACTTTTTGCTCACACCCGACGAGACCACCGCCATGGCCGGCAAGATGAACTATCAGCCGGGGGATCTGCCGGTGTTTCTCCACCGGCCCTGAAGCGACGCGCCCCGGTGCGCGTGCCTTGGGCGCCGTGCGGTCTGCACCGGGCCGCTTGCGGAAGCGCGCGTCTGCGCCAGCTTCTGGTCCCATGTCCCCCAGCCTGCCCGTCACCGAATTTGGCCTCTCGCCGGCGTCCAAAACCGCCGGCGCCCGGCTCGTGCTGGCGGGCCGGAAGCGGGCCACGACCTCCCTGCTCGCCGCGTACGCCTTCGACCGCGAGCCGCCGCCCGAGGTGGGCCGGCGCAGCGTCGTGCGCGACGGGGATG
>JBAIXJ010000646.1:0-2334 GCA_037916645.1 Opitutales bacterium
GCAAGTTTCGCGCGAACCTGCAGCGGATGGACCGGGCCAACTCGCTCGACCTGATCATCAGGGACCTCGTGGAGCTGGCGGCGGGCCCGCGTGCCGGCGCCGAGCCGGTGCGGCCGCCCGCGCCGCCCCCCGCGGCGGCGTCGAAAGAGGCCGCATGAGAGTCGCCCCTCCGCCGCGTCCCTTCGGCCGCACCGTGCGCGCGGTCCACCTCGTCGGCGCCGGCGGCACCGGCATGGCGCCGCTCGCGCTCGTCCTGCGGCAGAGCGGCTTCGCCGTCAGCGGCGAAGACGATGCGTTCGCGCCGGCGGTGCGCACGCTGCTGGAGCAAGGCGGGGTGGCGGTGACCGAGGCGGGCGACGTGCCGGACGGCTGCGACCTGCTCGTGCATTCGAGCGCCATCGCCACGGACCATCCGGCGCGGCTGCGGGCGGCGGCGCGCGGTCTGCCGGTGGTGCGCCGGGGGGAGATGCTCGCCGAGCTGCTGCGCGACCGGAAGCTGGTCGCGGTCGCGGGTGCGCACGGCAAGACGACGACGACCGGCATGCTGATCACGGCGCTGCGCCGGGCGAATTTCCCGTGCGGCTGGCTGCTGGGCGGCCTGTTCAACGATGCCGCGGTCCCCCCCGGCCGCCTCGGCTCGAGCGACTGGGTGGTGGCGGAGATCGACGAGAGCGACGGGAGCATCGACGGCTTTTCCCCGGAAATCACCGTGCTCGTGAGCATGGATTGGGACCACCCGGATCACTACCCGCAGGTGGAGCGGCTGGAGCAGGCATTCCGGGGGTTGGTCGCGCGGACCCGCCGGGCGGTGTTGTTCAGCCCGGCGTGCGCGCTGTCGGTGCGGGCGGTGGCCGCCGCCACGGTGCCCGCGCACGGCTTCGGCCCGGACGCCCCGTACCGGGGGCGGCTGGCGAGCGAGGCGGGAGATCACCTCGTGCTGCGGCTGGACGCGGCCTTTCCTTCCCTCGAGGCGCAGGTCCGTGCCCGCGGGGCCTTCAACGCCCACAACGCAACCGCGGCGCTGGCCGCGGCGCATCTGATGGGCGCGACGCTGGCGGCGGACCTCCTCGCGGAGTATCCGGGCGTGCGCCGGCGGCAGGGTATCCTCAGCGCCGGCGGGCGGCTCACGATCCTTGAGGATTACGCGCATCACCCGGCTGAGATTCGCGCGCTGCTGACGAGCCTGCGCCAGCGTCATCCGGGCCGCCTCGTGGTCGTCTTCCAGCCCCACCGGTTCAGCCGCACCGCCCAGTTCAAGGCCGAGTTCGCCGCCGCCCTAAGCCTCGCCGACCAGCTTTTCCTGCTCGACGTCTATCCCGCGGGTGAGAAGCCCGTGGCGGGCGGCACGACGGCGGACATCTACGCCGAGATCAAGAAATCGGGCGCGCCGGTGCCGGTGACCTACCTCCCGGGGCGCGACGGCATTTTCCTCGGCGTGCTGCGGGCGGCGCTGCGGCCCGGCGACCTTCTCGCCTTTGTGGGCGCGGGCGACGTCGACCAGCTGGCGCACGCGCTCGCCGCCCGGCTCGAGGCCGACGCCGGCCGCGCGGAAGCCTGGGACCGGTTTGTCGCCGACCTGGCGCCGCGGCTGTCCGCCGAATCGCGTCTGGTCCGGGAGGAGCCGCTGGCCCCGAAGACGACGATGCGGGTGGGCGGCGGGGCGCGGGCCTACGCCGAGCCGGCGTCCGTCGCCGATCTGCAACTGCTGCTGCGGGAGGCCGCCGCGCGGCGCCTGCCGGTGTTCTTCCTCGGCCGGGGCTCCAACCTCATCGTGCCCGACGAGGGCGTCGACGGCCTGGTGGTCTGCCTGGCGCATCCGGGGTGGCAGGAATGCGCGCCCCGCGACGGCGGCCGGCTCTGGGCCGGCGCCGGCCTGCGGCTCAAGAGCCTCTGCGGCACGGCCCGCAAGCTCGGCCTGGCGGGTTTCGAGTTTCTGGAGGGCATCCCGGGCTCGGTCGGGGGCGCGCTGCGCATGAACGCGGGCGCCATGGGCGGATGGATGTTCGACCTGGTCGAGGAGATCCAGCTCATGACCCGGGCCGGCGACGTGCGCACCCTGAAAAAGAGCGAACTGCAGATCGCTTACCGGGAGTGCCGCGATTTGCTGGATGCCCTCGCGCTCGGGGCGCTGCTCCGCCCGGTCGCGCAGGCGGAAGGCGAGGCCATCGGCCGGCAGATCGACGTCTACCGGCGCGTCCGCCACGAGACCCAGCCGCGCGAGCCCAGCGCGGGCTGCGTGTTCAAGAACCCGCCGGGCACGTCCGCCGGGAAGCTCATCGACGAGCTCGGGCTCAAGGGCGAGCGGGTGGGCGACGCCGAGGTCTCGCCGGTGCA
>JBAIXJ010000647.1:0-2032 GCA_037916645.1 Opitutales bacterium
CTCTGCATCCTCCTCACCGGCGCCGAGAGCATCCGCGACGTGATCCTCTTCCCGCAGCTCCGGCCGTCGTCCGCGACCCCGCCATCGGTATAGGGCGGGGCGCGACCTCCGGGCGCGCCGATTGGATCTTCTTTACCGCGAAGGCCGCGAAGGGAACGCGAAGGGTCCTTGGCCGCAAAGATTGTCGGGGCGCAATCTTGGCCGCGCCGAAGCCTCTGGCGAAGGCGGGCTGCGCCCATCTCTTCACGCCAAGACGCCAAGACGCCAAGGCATCGGGGCAACTGTCCTTTACTTGGCGCCTTTGCGGCTTGGCGTGAGCTACTCCGCTTGTGGACTGTCACCAACCGCAGATTCGGCTCCGTCTCAATTACGGCCGGGTCGTCAGGATGACGCGGACGGTTCCGCCGCCGGCGGTTGAGCCGGTGATCAGGATGTTCGCGCGCTGCTTCGCGTTCTGCCAGTTCAGCGTGATCTGGTCGGATTGGGTATTGAGGTTGATCGCCTCGTCACGGCCGGTTTGCGCCCAGCCGGCGACGGCCAGGCTTTGGGCAAAGAAGGCGTCAGCCTGCCGGGGCAGGCATTTCGCCGTGTAGTTGGCCATGACCTGCGTCGAGGACGAAGAGGAGTAGGACGTTCGCACCGAGCCAGGCAGGCGCGGGAAATCGGCGGGATCCTGGGCGCCGCGATCCAGCGGCGAGGTCGCCGCGCCGGTAGGGGGCGTCGCCGTCACCCCGGTTTCCAGCGATGGCGCGCTGTCGCCGGGGAAGAGTGTGGTCAGCGTCACCGAGACGCTGGTGCCTCGGTGCTGGTTCTGCGCGTAAACGAGATGGGCGTGGGTGGATCCGTTTTGCAGGTCGGCCGTGAATGGAAGCGTCGACGCATTCGCGTCACCCCGTTGGCCGCGCGACGTCTCGCTCCAGCCGGCGGAGGCGAGTTGGAGCGCGTAGGTGTTGAAGGCGACATCGGGGGACAGGGCGACATTGAAGCTGGCGCGTTCCTGCCAGGTGGAAGGGTCGCGCGAAGACGAGAACGAGGAGCGCACGGCTCCGCTGAGAACGGGTAGATTGTCGATGGCCGCGGGCGGCGAGCCTTGAATGCCCCACCCAGCTGCAAGGCCGGACCGCGAGGTTGGAATAGGGGCCGGCGCGCGGGCGACGGAAACCGGTTGGATATTCGAAGCCTTGCGCGGAACCGAGTGGGTTGCAGACCGGCCGGTGGTAGCGGTCGGGTCCGAGCTTTGGTCAGAGGCCGAGGGGTTGGCGACGGTTCCATCCGGGGGCGCGGCGAGATCCGACTGAACAGGACTCGAGCTTACCTGGTCCCCTTGTCCCGCCGAAGTTTGGGCGACCGAATCGACAAGAGACTGCGCAAGGCTCATGCCCGATTGCCCGCCCTTGGCGATCGCCCCGGCCAGCTCGCTGATGGCGCCAGGGCTGACGCTGATTCCTGCGTGGCTTAACTCGGCGGCCAATTGTTCAGCCAGGGCTTGGGCGTCCGTCGGTCCGTGGCCGGTGGCGGCGCTGCCGGACGTTTGGCCGTCGGTGGACGAGGTGACCGGCGCCCCCGGGCGCGTTTGCATCGCTGGCGCCGGGTTTGCCGGCGCCCCGATCGCCCCGGAGTCCAGCAGCGCCGAGATAGCCAACCCCCAGGCGATGGCATGGAGCCGGGACGAGGCGCGGCACATATTCATGATGATGGAGCGAACGCCAAACGGGAAACTGCGAACGGGCGGCTCACGGCGGCCCACTTACGACCGGGTCGTCAGAATGACGCGGACGGTTCCCCCGCCGGTGGTCGAGCCGGTGATCAGGATGTTCGCGGTCTGCGTCGCATTCCGCCAGACGAGTGTGATCAGGTCGGAATGGGCACCGACCGTAATGGTTTCGTCCCGGCTGGTCTGGACCCAGCCGGCGGCGGCCAGGCTTTGGGCAAAGAAGGCTTCAGCCTGCTGGGGGAAGCATTTCGCCGTGTAGTTGGCCATGACTTGCGTCGGGGAAGAGGAGGAGTAGGAGGTGCGCACCGAGCCCGGCAG
>JBAIXJ010000648.1:0-5234 GCA_037916645.1 Opitutales bacterium
CCCTGACCACCGCCCCGCTGCCACCGGCGGCCGACTCCGGCCGGCTGTCGTTTGTGGAGACGATCCGGATCCTCAACGTCCCTCCGGCCGCGCTCGGGTGGGGCGAGGACACGATCATCTTCTTCAACGCCGGCGAGCGGTTCGACTATGCGCGCCCGGTGGAGCAGGTCGACCTGCGCAGCGGCGTGATCTGCCTGCCCAACAACTTCGACTACGGCGGCCGGCAGCTGCCGGAGGGCCAGGTGCGGATCACCTGCCTCGCCAACCACGACCGCTGGACCGATCGTTCCGAGGACGCGTACCGGGCCGACAAGCAACGCTGGTTCGAGGCGATGACGGCCCAAGCGCTCGCATTCCTGCCCCCGGCGCCGTCCGGGGCGCTCGCCGCCGCGACCGTGGCGACGGACATGTTCACGCCCCGCACGATCGTGCGCTTCACCGGCCATCTCGGCGGCGCCGTCTACGGCGCGCCCCGCAAGGTCCGCGACGGCCGCACCGCGCTGGCCAACGTCTACCTCTGCGGCACCGACCAGGGCCTGTTGGGCATCGTCGGCTCCATGCTGAGCGGCATCACGATCGCGAACCGGCACATCCTGCAGCCGGAGGCGAAAGGGGACGGCGGCCGGTAGCCGCGCCTGTGAGGGCGCGGCAATCGGAATTCCGCACGCTGACGCGTGCAGCTACGAAGTCGGAGACCGGCTCGTCGATGTAGCTGCGGCCGTGAGGCCGCGGACGCCGGAAATCCGCACGCTCACGCGCGCAGCCACCCCTCCGGAAGCCGGCTGCCGCCGGACCTCCGCCATCAACGACTTGCGGCTCGCTCCGTCCGCCGAAATTCCGCGTTGCCCCGGGGAATCCGCCGGTCCTTAGTCGGTGGTTTCATGGCGCACGACTGGCTCAAAGGCATCGCGGATGAATACGATGTGGTGGTGATCGGCAGCGGCCTGGCCGGCCTCACGGGCGCCAACATCCTCGCCAAGTGCGGCCGGCGGGTCCTCGTGCTCGAGCACCACTACCAGCTCGGCGGGCTCGCCACCTGGTTCACCCGCAAGGGCGGGCACATCTTCGACATCTCCCTCCACGGGTTCCCCGTCGGCATGGTGAAATCGGCCCGCAAGTACTGGACCCAGGAGATCGCCGACGCGATCGTCCAGCTCAAGGGCATCCGGTTCGTCAATCCGGACTTTGACCTGACGACCACGTTCGACCGCGCCGATTTCACCCGCCTGCTCCTCGAGCATTTCCACGTGCCGGCCGGGACGGTGGAACGGTTCTTCACCGACCTTCGGGCGATGAACTTCTACGACCACAACCCGGAGACGACGGGGCAGATGCTCGAGCGCTATTTCCCGGGCCGCGATGACGTGAAGCGATTCCTGATGGAGCCGATCGCCTACGCCAACGGCTCCTCGCTGGATGACCCGGCGATTACCTACGGCATCGTGTTCTCCAACTTCATGAGCAAGGGCGTGTACACCTTCCGCGGGGGCACGGACCTGCTGATCGGCAAGATGGCCGCGGAGCTGCAGCGCAACGGGGTGGAGGTTCGCAAGCATGTGCTCGTGGAGAAGGTGCTGGTCGACGCCGTCGACGGCCGGAAGCGCGTGACGGGCGTGGTGGCCAACGGCCGCAGCATCCGCTGCGGTGCCGTGCTCTCCAATTCGAACATCAAGGGCACGATCTTCCGGCTGACCGGCGAGGAGCATTTCCCGCCGGCGTTCGCGGCCGAGGCCCGCGCGGTGCGGATCAACACCAGCTCGTGCCAGGTCTACCTGGGCATCCGCCGGGGCGAGTCGATCCCGCACATCGGCGACCTGATCTTCGTCTCGGACGACGCCGGCTTCTCGAGCGAGGAGCTCGTCGACTTCCACACCCGCAGCCGCACGTTCTCGGTCTATTATCCCGAGACGCGCCCCGGCTCGGACCGCTACACGGTGGTCTGCTCGCTCAACGCCCGCTACGAGGACTGGAACCGGCTGGCGCCCGAGGACTACGAGCGCGAGAAGCAGCGGATCATCGACGAATCGATCGCCTGCCTCGAGCGCTTCATCCCCGGCGTCCGCGCCAAGATCGACTGGGCCGAGGCGGCCACGCCGCGCACCATCGAGCATTACACCCGGCACTGGCTCGGCACGTCCTTCGGCACCAAGTTCGAGGGGCTGAAGGTGTCCATGGAGCTGTCGGAGCATCTCCCGGGGCTTTACCATGCGGGCTCGGTGGGTATCATCATGTCCGGATGGCTCGGCACGATCAACTACGGGGTCATCACCGCGAACAACATCGATAAATACCTTTTGGCTAGAAAGCGGGCCGGCGTTGTGCCAGCCTCCCCGGAGTCCGCGCTGGCGCCGCCCTGACCCGCCCGCCGCCGCAAACCGATTCGACCCATCATGGAGCCCATTGAAAAGCTCATCCCGCACCGTCCGCCGTTCCTGTTTGTCGACGAGATCATCGCGGAGACCGACGACACCCTGACGACCCGCCGCCGGATCCGGGCCGACGAGGACTTCTTCAAGGGGCACTACCCGGGCAACCCCATCATGCCGGGCGTGCTGATCTGCGAGTCCGTCTTCCAGTCCGGCTGCGTCTTCCTCTCCAAGCAGCTCTCGGCGAAGGGCGAGGACCTGAGCGGCTACACCCCGGTGCTGACCCGCATCACCGAGGTCAAGTTCAAGAACCCGGTGAAGCCCGGCGACGAGCTGATCATCGACGTCAAGCTGAAGGACCGCCTCGGCCGCTTCATGTTTCTGACCGGCACCGTGCGCACTGCCGACAACCGCAAGGTCCTGACGGTGGACTTTGGCGTCGCGCTGGTCCCCACGTCGGGCAACGGCTCCGGTCCGCCCCACGCCCCGCCTGCCGCGTCATGAGCTTCCTGGCGCTCGAAGGGAAGACGGTCGTCGTCTTCGGCGTGGCCAACCGCAAGAGCGTCGCCTGGGCCGTCGGCCAGACCCTGGAGGCGGAGGGCGCCCGGGTCATCTACAGCGTCCGGTCGGAGGAGCGCCGGAAATCGCTCGACACCCTGCTCGCGGGCCGGACCGTGCACGTGTGCGACGTCGAGGAGGCGGGCGCGGTGGAGCGGCTGGCGGCGGCGTGCGCGCCGGCGGGGCCGATCCACGGCCTCGTCCATTCGATCGCGTTCGCCAGCTACGCCCGCGGCGTCCGCCCGTTTCACGAGACCGCCCGCGCCGATTTCCTGCAGGCGGCCCAGATCTCGTGCTTCTCGCTCGTGGAGATCGCCCGCGCCTTCAAGCCCCACCTCGCGCCGCGCGCCTCGGTCGTGACCATCGGGATCTCGTCGCTGCTCGTGACGCCCGACAACTACGGCTACATGGGCCCGATCAAGGCGGCGCTGGAATCGACGGTGCGCTTTCTGGCCAAGTCGTTCAGCGCGGACTCGGAGGTCCGGTTCAACGCGGTCGGCTCCGGGCCGCTCAAGACCAGCGCCTCGGCCGGGATCCCCGGCTACCTCGAGAGCTATCTGTACGCGGAGAAGCTGACCTTCCGCAAACGGGCCCTGGCGACCCAGGAGGTGGCCAACGCGGCGGCCTTCCTGCTCAGCGAGCGCAGCAGCGGCCTCAACGGCACCACCCTGGTCGTCGACGCCGGGCTGGGCAGCAACTACTTTGACAAGGATGTGATCCGGCTGGCGATGCGGCCGGAGCCGGTCCGCGGCGGGGCGGAAGCACCAAGTGCCAAGTCCCAAGTCGCCAAGGAATAGTCTCGGGACCCGGCTGCGCGAATACCATCGGTACAGGCGCGAATGACGCGGGCGAAGTAAAGCCCAGGCTCCCAGTCGCGCCCTGGCCTCGCGCACTCATGGAATTTGGGACTTCTTAATTGGGACTTGGCGCTTGGGTGCTCTTGGTACTTGGAACTTGCCACTTGAGACTTCGCGGCTGCGCGTTTGTGATTTGTCGGAATGCGTTTCGAGAACGTCTGCATCGAGTCGATCGCGGTGGCGCTCCCGGACGAGGTGTGGACCTCGGCGGCGATTGAGGAGCGGCTGCGTCCGCTCTACGAGCGCCTGAAGCTGCCGTTCGGCCGCCTCGAATTGATGAGCGGCATCCGCGAACGCCGGGCCTGGCCCGCCGGCACGCGACCCTCCGACGCCAGCGCCGCGGCCGGGCGCGCGGTGCTCGCGCGGTCCGCGATCCCGGCGGACAAGATCGAGGTGTTCATGCATGCGGCCGTGAGCCGCGACATGCTCGAGCCGGCGACGGCGACCTTCGCCCACCGCAAGATCGGCCTCGGCTCGCGCGTGCAGGTGTTCGACATCTCCAACGCCTGCCTCGGCTTTCTCAACGGGCTGGTGATCCTCGCCGCCATGATCGAGGCGGGCCAGATCACGTGCGGCATGGTGGCCGCCGGCGAGAACGGCCGCCCGCTCGTCGAGCGCACGGTCAAGCACCTGCTGGCGGCGAACCTCGACCGGCGCCAGATCAAGCCGTACTTCGCCAACCTCACCATCGGCTCCGGCGCGGCGGCGGCCGTCGTCTGCCACCGCTCGCTCGTGCGCGGCCGGGCGCACCGGGTGCTCGAGGGCGTGGAGCTGGCCGACACGTCGCACGGCGACCTCTGCCAGGGCGACACCGCGGAGGGCGAGGGCCTCGAGATGCAGACCGATTCCGAGCAGCTCCTCATCGCCGGCGTCGACGTGGCGCGGCGCACCTGGGAGGCGTTCAAGGCCGAGACGGGCTGGAACGAGAGCCTGATCGACCGGTTCGTGTGCCACCAGGTCGGCGCCATGCACCGCCGCAAGCTCTACGAGGCGCTCGGCCTCGACCTGGCCAAGGATTTCGCGACCTTCGAGACCCTGGGCAACATGGGCTCGGTCTCCCTCCCCGCCACCCTGGTGCGCGCCGTGGAGGCCGGCGCGGTCGCCGAGGGTCACCGCGTCGGGCTGCTGGGCATCGGCAGCGGCATCAACTGCATGATGCTGGCGCTCGAATGGTGATCAATGGCCGGAGGCGGAATCGCTTTTCACCACGGATTACACGGATAGACACTGATGAACGCCGAGATCTGAGTCACGAATCCGTCCTTTCCTTCAAAAAGAATCCGTGAAGATCCGTGTGATCC
Organism: Opitutales bacterium; assembly: GCA_037916645.1. Taxonomy (GTDB): domain Bacteria; phylum Verrucomicrobiota; class Verrucomicrobiia; order Opitutales; family Opitutaceae; genus Fen-1467. The sequence goes on from JBAIXJ010000648.1 coordinate 5,083, forward strand.
GTGGTGGAAAAGAGATCGATTAGTGGGCAACCAACCTACAACCGAAGTTCCAACGCTCCCGGACTGGCTGCGCCAATTGTATCCGTTCGCGCCGCGCCGGTTGGACTGCGGCGGCGTGGGCCTGAGCTGCGTCGACGAGGGCCCGCGCGCCG
>JBAIXJ010000649.1:0-1502 GCA_037916645.1 Opitutales bacterium
GACCAGAGCGTGCGCGGGCGGGCCGGCTACGTGGACACCCAGGGAGTGCCGCGCCTCAATGTGCTCGACCTGCAGAGGCTCATCCGCTCGATGCCGAAGGTGGTGATTGCCCTCGTCGCCGGGTACGCGATCGGCGGGGGACACGTGCTGCACCTGGTCTGCGATCTCACGATCGCCGCGGACAACGCGGTGTTCGGGCAGGTCGGGCCCAAGATGGGGAGTTTTGATGGCGGCTTCGGGGCGGGCTACCTCGCCCGCATCGTCGGCCAGAAGAAAGCACGCGAGATCTGGTACCTCTGCCGGCGGTACAACGCCCGGGAGGCCCTGACCATGGGCCTGATCAATGCCGTCGTGCCGGTGAAGAAGCTCGAAAGCGAGGGCGTGGCCTGGGCGCGGGAAATCCTCGAGCGCAGCCCGCTCGCGATCCGCTGCCTCAAGGCCGCGTTCAACGCCGACGTCGACGGCCAGGCCGGCCTGCAGGAGCTGGCGGGCAATGCGACCCTTTTGTACTACATGACGGAGGAGGCGCAGGAATTCCACCGGGCGCAGCGGGAAAAACGCAGACCCGACGCCCGGAAGTTCCCCTGGCTGCCGTAGGCGGGCGGCGGCGCGCCTCTGCACGCTGGCCGGCGACCCATGGACCCCCGGTTTCCGCACAACAGTCCGCTGGAGCATCGCTTCTTCGGCGAGCATCCGCTCCGGACGTTGCTGTTCCTCTACCGCGGGGAGCGCGGCCGGCTGCTCGTCGGCGTCGCCTGCTTCGTCGTCAAGCACAGCCCGGTGTGGCTCATGCCGTGGCTGACCGCCAACATCATCGACATCATCGCGCAGCCGGCGAAGCACGCCCTGTCCGAGCTCTGGGTCAACGCTGCGATCCTCGTGGCCCTGCTCCTGCAGAACGTGCCGCTGCACTACGCCTACGTGCGGGCGGTGAGCCTCGCGATCCGCTCGATCGAAACCCGGCTGCGCTCGGCGATGTGCCGCCGTCTCCAGCACCTCTCGATCGGGTACTACGCGCGCCAGAGCGCCGGCGTGCTGCAGAGCAAGGTCCTGCGCGACGTCGAGTCGATCGAGCAGCTCACCCGCACCTTCTTCGACGCGGGCCTCTCGGCGCTGACGAACCTGGTGTTTGCCGTCATGATCACCGGGCTGCGCGCGCCGTGGTTCCTGGGCTTCTTCGTGCTCGCCGTGCCGGTGGCGGCGACGCTGGTGGCGGCCCTGCGCTCCCGGCTCACCGCCCGCAACACGGTCTTCCGGCGCGAAATGGAGCAGATGTCGTCGCGCGTGATCGAGATGACCCACCTGATCCCGATCACCCGGGCCCACGGCCTTGAGGCCAGCGCGCTCGAGCGGATCGGCCTGTCGATCGAACGGGCGCGCGCCGCGGCGCTGCAGGTCGACGGGATCAACGCCGTCTTCGGCTCGCTGTCGTGGATGATCTTCAACCTGTTCAACATGGCCTGCCTGGTGTTCGCCGCGTGGGTCTACGCCCGCCACTGGCT
>JBAIXJ010000650.1:0-4658 GCA_037916645.1 Opitutales bacterium
AGGAGATCACGGGCGACTACGCGGGCGTCACCCGGTTCAAGCTGGGGTTTGGCGGCAAGGTGGTCTGTCCCGAGGCGCCGCTCTACCGTTCGTATCGTCCCTGGCTCCAGGCCGCCCTGCGGCATGGCGGCGCCCGCCTCCTCGCCCTCCGGCTGCTCGCCCCCGTGCTCGCCAAGCTGGGCGACCTGGCAGAATAGGCGGGGGCCTCAACGCCTCCCGCACTCAAACCTGGTTGTGGGCTGGTATCGTCAGGGATGCCTGATTCATGAAGCCTCGTTGGGAGAAAAGTCTGCCCAGCCGGGGTGAATGAGCTCCCCTTTGGGGGAGCCCACCGCGCACTCCCCTTCCCTGTGGATGGCGCGGCGGCAGATGGCCGGAGCGGCGGACCCGACCTATTCCCACCGGCCACCAACGATCCCCCGGCGCAAACGACTGATCGTTCGGGCTGATCCCAGAGTGGCCAGCATGAGGACAAACCAATATCCCATTGCGCCGCCACCACCACCGCCGCCACCGGTGCTGCCACCGCTGCTGCCGCCAGCGCTTCCGCTGCCGGTGGTGTTGCCCGCCAAGCCGCCTCCGATCGCCGGAACCGCCATATTGGCATACGTCCCGGGAATCGTCTGCAGGAACACCGTTGACACCGTGCCGTTCGCGTCGATCTCGCGGACGGCGTCGTTGCCCGAATCGACCACATAAATCAGGCCGGCGTTGTCCACCATGACGCTGCTCGGTTGATTGAACAGCGCCGGTGCGCCGTACACCTCCCCTTTGCCGGCCACGCCGGCGACGCCGGCGATGGTCGTGACGGCGCCGGTCGGATCCATCATCCGGACCGTCGCGTTGGCCGAATCGGCCACATACACGTTGCCGCGGCTGTCCACCGCCACCCCGGTCGGCATGTTGAACAACGCATAGATGCCGATCCCGTCATTCGACCCGCTGATTCCGGCCGAACCGGCGCGCGTCGTCACCAGGCCCGCCACCGTGATCTCGCGGATCGTGTTGTTGTAGGCGTCCGCGACGTAGACATTGCCCGCGCCGTCCACCGCGACCCCCGCCGGATAGCTGAACGTCGCGGAGGCGCCGTCCGCGTCGCCGCTCGTGCCGGCGGTGCCGGCCAGGGTCACCACCGACCCGTCGGGCGTGATCCTGCGGATCGTCTCCGCCAGCGCGTCCGCCACATAGAGGTTACCGTTGCGGTCGGCCGCGATGCCCATCGGCTTGGTGAACCAGGCCCCCGTGCCGACCCCGTCGCGGTTGCCCCGGTTGGCGGCGGAGCCCGCGAGCGTGGTCACCGCGCCCGCCGGGGTGATCATGCGGATCAGGGCGTTGCCGGTGTCCGCCACATAGAGATTGTCCGCGCCGTCGATCGCGATGCCGTTTGGCTGGTTGAACCGGGCCGCGGCGCCGGTGCCGTCATTCGTTCCCGCCACGCCCATGCTGCCCGCGAACGGGGAGACGATCCCGTCCGGCGTGATCTTCTGCACCGAGTTGCTGGAGGCGTCCGTCACAAAGAGATTCCCCGCGCTGTCCTTCGCTACGCCGGTGGGAAATGAGAAAACCTGCACGACCGACAGGGCGGCATTGTCGGAGACGGTCGAGCCCCAGGTGTCCCCCACGAGGACGGTGTAATTGGCGGCGTCCGCCAGCTGCACCTTGGACAGGGTGTAGGTGCTGTAGATGGCATCCGCGATGTCCACGCCGTCCTTCCTCCATTGATAAGTGTACCAGATTCCCCACGAGCTATTGAAGATGACGGAAAGGATGACGGTCTGGCCGACCACGGCGGTGGCGGAGGAGGCCACGACGGCATCGGCCGCCCACAGGGCGAGGAAGGCTACAACGAGACGGGCGATGCCGCGGCCGAAGGTCCGCCAACGCCGGCCGCCAGCGGCTTGCGCCGGAGGCGCGGGATCGCATCGCTCGCTCACGGTGCAGACGGGAACGACCCCTGGCATCAACGGCACGGGAACCGATGCAGATCGGCGGACGGGGGTCATTTGGGGCGGGCTGCAACCGGCAAGCCGCTGACGGCTATGCCGGGTTCTATGCGCCATTCATGATAGGCAGAGCAATGGGTCGGATTTGGGCCGACTATCGTGCAAGTGCCCGCGAGTTTCAACCGACCCGGCCCATTGGGTGGTCTCGCCTGCGTCCCCTCGCCCCGTGCGGCCAACCCATGAACCTCAACCCCCAACCGACACCCTCCCCAATCTTTGGTGTAGATTCCAATCTTTGGTGTAGACCCGAGCGCTGCCCGCCTCCGCCCTGCGGGCTTCGGCGCGGCATCCTTTCGCCAAGGCGAAAGGATGGTGGACGCTACTGGACTCGAACCAGTGACCCCTAGTGTGTGATACTAGTGCTCTAACCAACTGAGCTAAGCGTCCCCGGGAAAACGGCGAAGGTGGCGACCGGAAGCGGGCAAATCAACCCTCTTTTCGGCCGTCCATCCTCCAACCAAGTATCAGGTAACCAGGATCAAATGACAAGAGGAGCAGCCGCCTATCGATTGGCGGAGGCCAATCCGCTCGCCGGGAGTCGACCAACATTTCCTGGTACTTGTCCCTTGATACTTCCTTCCGCTTCGCCCTGACGTTCAAAGCAGATTTCGGAGCAGCCCGACCACGCCCATACTCAACGCCGCGAGCGAGTCGCCGGCGATCAGCCCGCCGCCCACGAGCGACGTCGTGCTCATGTCCGACGGGACCTCGCCCGCGCCCGATTCCGCCTCCGCCTTCCGGCGCCGCGCTGCGGCCGCCTCATAAAGCGACCCTACCACGCCGCCCCCCGCCCACCAGAGGCAGGTGAGGATTTCCACGAAGCCGCCGAAGCTCGACGCGTACGGACTGGGCAGCACGACGGCGTCGAACACGAAGTCAAACACGCCGCCGGCGCGCGTCGTCCGCGCCCACGCCAGATACCGCCGGCTGTGCTTCACCAGCTTGCGCACGATCTCGATCGCCAGGCCGGCCAGGAGCCCCAGTTGCAGGGCCTTCATGATGTGCGGCTGGGACGTCGTGATGCCCCGCAGCGCGCCGACGAATTTGTAGGTCATGGCGCTCTGCCACTGCTGCGCGCCGGCCACGGGCCCCCCGAACTGGTCCGCCTTGAGCACCGGATACGCGCTCAGGAACACCCGTGCCAACACCACCGCCAGCACCGCGCCCATCAGGATGCCGATCACCTGGTACCGGAACTGCACCACGCGGTTGGTGCCCAGGCGCCAGCCGGTGGAGCGGTCCTGCTGCATGTCGCCCCCTTCGCTGCAGGCGATGAGCAGGATCGACGCGCACATCAGCCCCGTGCCGGCGTCCGTCAGGCCGATCGCCGCCAAAATGAACACCGTCATCACAAACGCGCTCGAGATCGGGTTCCAGTCGGAGATGCCGAGCGAGATGCCGTTGACCAGCACGAACAGAAACACCAGGCCGACCGCGACCAGCAGGAATTTCAACGGCTCGCCCAGCACGGCGTGGCCCACCACCACCACCGCGGCGCCCCAGAACACCACCCACAGCGTGAGGCGGACCAGGTTCACCCGCTTCCAGTCCTCGGTCGGCTTCGCCGCGGCCGCCTCCGGCCGGCGGAGCCGGCGCAGCGCCTCCAGCAGGATCAGTGCGATGTCGACCACCGCCGCCCCGAGGATGGTCCCGAGCGCGATGATGAAGCCGATCTTGCGGTAGGGATCCCCCGGCGCGAGCCACCCGATGGCGACCAGATGGGGCTTCAGCCGGTCGCCGAGGACGGCCACGACGAGCGCCGGCAGCGCGATGCGGGCACCGACGATCATGCCGGCGCCGACGGTCGAGGCCGAGACGCCGACGGCCGCGACCGCCGGAAGCCTCAGCGAGGCCAGGCCGGTGACGTAGCCCGCGAGAATCCCGCCGCCCAGCCGCGCCACCGATTGCCGGAGCAGACTCTTGTCCGTCAGCGCCCGGAGGATGTTGGCCACCGCGAGCCCGGACGGAAACGCCAGCTGCATGCGGTCGACCAGCAGCGGCGTGTAGACCATTCCCAGACCGACGCCAAACATGCCGATGGAGGCGTAGTAGATGATGAGCTGCCACGCGGGCACTTCGGGCAGGCCGAGCCAGTACCGCGCCTGGATCAGCACGGCCATGCCGCACATGCCCGCCACCGATGCGGCCATGGTCTGCATGTAGTTGGCGCCATGGCGGCCGTCCGGTCCGTAGCCCAACGTGACCGTGCTCCCGAGGATGCCCGCCAGCACCTGCCCCCCGATGAAAAACCCGATCGAGAAGTTCATGAACGCCGCCGAGACGCCGCCCAGCGGACCGAGGACAAGAATGGCCACGCTCCCGAGCAGGAGGTGGTAGCGGGCCGAACCGATCCGGGGGAGGAAACGCCGCACGCCGGTCGGAGGGGCCGGGTCGGGCATCGGTGGTTCCGCCTCCGGCCGACCCGTCACGGCATCGTCAGCTTGAGGGTATTCCCGTCAATCGACACGCCGGCGAGCTTCTTCCATGCGGCCGCGATCTCGGGCGGAGCCTTCTCCTTCATGACCAGTACCTGGTAGAGCAGTTCGCCGAGCACGGGCACCTTGTGCAGCGGGCACGAGCCCACGTAGAACTGGTCCGGGGTCAACACGAAGGCGTCGCCCCGCTTGGCGAAATGGCCGATGACCTGGACCAGAA
>JBAIXJ010000651.1:0-3102 GCA_037916645.1 Opitutales bacterium
GGCCGGAGTAGGAAATCATGTCGGCGTTGAGCTTCACGTACCAAAGGCTGGGGTTGCCGAAAAAGAGGTAGGCCTGGCCGTCGTCGTCGATGAAGACGGTCGGGTCGATGTAGCCGGCGCCCGGCTCGATGAGCGGACGGCCGAGCGCATCCTGGAATGGCCCGAGCGGGCTGTCGGCGACTGCGACGGCGATGACGTTCTTGGGCGAGCCCGGCACGCTGATCGGGGCATACAGGTAGAATTTGCCACCGCGCTTGACGACCTGCGGCGCCCAGGCGTCGTTCGACTGCACGGCCCAGGGGAAGGTGGCGAGCGAGGCGATCGCGCCGTGGTCGGTCCAATTCACCATGTCCGTTGTGGAATAGCATCTCCAGTCGAGCATGCGGAACGCACCCTGACCGGGCGGTGCATCGTCCTCGTCGTGGCTGGTGTAGAGATAGAGGACGCCATCGTGCACCAGCGGGGCGGGATCGGCCGTGAAACGGGTCTGGACGACCGGGTTGTCGGCGCGGGTGGATGGGCCGGCGAGCAGCGCGGCGGCGAGGATCAGCAGGCCAAGGGCGGGAGCGCGAGTGGTGCGTGCAACGGAGGGGCGGGGCATGATGGCGGGGGAAGCGGGCTCAGAGTCACATCGCGGGAAGCGGCTCCACCTCGTCGGCGTCGCGTCCGCCGGCGCTGGTGACGTCGAAGGTCACGGCCGGCGGGCCGCGGGACCGGCGGTGCGACGAAGCGCTCAACGGAAGATCCGCTGGACAAAATGGTAGAGGTTGCTGCCCCAGGTGTCGCCGTCATGACCGTGATCATCGACGTTCCAAACGTGCGGCACGCCGTGCTCCTGCAAGTAGGCATGCACGCCCTGGGAAATGTTGATGAGGCCGTCCTTGTTGCCGCAGGAGAGATAAAGGAGCTTCAGTTTTTCGCGGGCCGCGGCGGGATCGGGCACGAGTTCGGCCGGCGGCCTGGTGTTGGGCGCGGCGGAGAAGGCGCCGAGCCAGGCGAACTGATCGAGGTGCGCGAGGCCGAAGTTGAGGGTCTGTCCGCCGCCCATCGAGAGCCCGGCGAGCGCGCGATGCTCGCGATCCGCGTAAGTCGGGTATGTCGCGTCGATGCCGGGGATGAGGTGGTCGAACAAGTCGCGGTCGAACCGGCCAAAGGCCGCGGTGTTGTCGGGCGTGAACGGGTTGTCCACCGCGCGGTCGTCGGCCCGGGCGCGTCCGTTGGGGAACACGACCATCAGGGGCTCGATCTTCCCGGCGGCGATGAGGTTGTCGATGATCACGTCGGCCTTTACGTAGCCGGTCCATTCGTACTGGTTGCCGCCGATGCCGTGGAGCAGGTACAGGACCGGGTACTTCTTCGCGATGGAGTAGCCGGGCGGGAGATAGACGTTGGCCTTGCGCCGCGTGCCGGTGACGGCCGAGTCGTATTCGAAGACTTCGATGCGCCCTTGGGGTGCGCCGGGCCGGCGCGTCCGGTAGCCCTCGGGCGCTTCCGGGAACAGGCGGACGTCATCGGGCCCGAGCACGATGGTCCGGGCGAAATTAGCGCGGGCGCGCTCGGGCGAAGCCTGCTCGGGTTTCTCCTGCGCGAAGGCGTGCAGCCCCAGCACGAGGCTGAGGCCGGCGGCGGCACTGAATCCAGCGATGCGGGACTTCATGGCAAGGAGCCGGGTTCGTCGTCTGGAAAGGGCTGGCGCGCCGGGCGGATGCCCTACCGGCCCGGTGCGGCCGCGGGTTGGCCTGCGACCGGTCGGTTCTGGTCGTTGACCGCCTCTTCGATGAGCGTGGCGACGCCGCGCGGATTTTCCACGTGGGCCACGTGATGGCCGGGAAAGGTGCGGATGGTCCAGCCGCGGGCCACGGCCCGCTGCCAGCTCTTGTCCTTGGCCGCGCGTTCCTCGGCTTTCTGGTCGGCCGGGATGAACGCCACGTAGGTGACGGGCAGGATTTTCGCCGCGGGATTCTTGTAGGACACCGGCTGCTCGAAGGTCTTCACCGATTGCGGCGTGTTGTGCGGGAACGGCGCGTCGGGCTTGACCCACGGGACTTGCAGCATGCCGTCCTTGACCCTCGAGGTGTCCCGCGGGCCGCCGAACAGGTCATAAAGCGACATGCCGTCGTCCGGCACGGCGGCGTCCAGGAAGATGACGTGCCGGATGCGGTCCGGCACCCGGTCCATGACGCCGGTGATGACCATCCCGCCGTAGCTGTGTCCGACGAGCACGATGTCGTGCAGGTCCTCGAACAGGATCGTGTTCACCACATCCGTGATGTGCGTCTCAAGGTCCACGTTCGGGCTGGCAAGGTGCACGCGCTCGCCGAGGCCGGTCAGGGTGGGCCGATAGACGGTATGGCCGTCCGCGGCGAGATACTCGCCGACCTTCTTCCATTCCCAACCGCCGGCGGTGGCGCCGTGGACGATGACGAAGGTGTATTTGGCCGGGGCATCGGCCGCGCGGACACCGACCGAAATCAGCAGGGCGCCGGCCAGCAGCAGAGGAAACAAGGGGCGGGTTGGGGGGCGAGTTTTCACAGTGGGGCGGGTTGCATCGATCAGCGGGAGAATTTCACCTCGAGCGGGCTGCCGGTGTAGCGCACGGTCTTGGCGGCGACGGGTGAGCCTGGCGGACCGGCGTTCTGGTCCGGCGCGGCCAGCACGACAATCAACTCGCGGCCGGCCACCAGGCCCGGGAACGAGCCTCTCCGGGCGCCCACCGTGAGCGTGCGGGAGGCGTCGCTCCACTGGAGCTCGTAGGTTGCGCGCTGCCCCCGCTCGTAATCGTAGGTCTCATTGTCATCTTCGTAGATCGTAAAGGCCGCGTCGGCCCCGGGATAGACGCGGATTTCGTAGGGAGCGTCGGGATGCTCGGTCGCATACGAGACGGCCGGACCGAACGGCACGATGGACCCGGCGCGCACATAGAGCGGCCAGCGATCGAGCGGGCAGGTTTGCTTCACGGTGCGGCCGCCGGCGAGACGTTCATTGGTCCAGAAGTCGTACCACGCCGCGCCTGCCGGCAGATAGGTCTCCATCGAGTTGTCCGCGGGCTTGCTGCGCACGTTCGCCAGCGCCCGGCGTTCGCCGGGCGTCCGCCAGGCCAGC
>JBAIXJ010000652.1:0-1521 GCA_037916645.1 Opitutales bacterium
ACAGGTCGAGCCGCTGCCGGATGTCGAGCCGGTGCTGGTCGCAGTACTCCGTGATGCGCACGCCCTGCACCAGCTCCATGACGAAGTACGGCGGACCCCGGTCGGTCGCCCCGGCGTCGAACACCCGCGCGATGTTGGGATGGTCCATCATCGCGAGGGCCTGGCGCTCGGCCTCGAACCGGCTGATGACGCTCTTGGTCTCCATGCCGAGCTTGATGATCTTGAGTGCCACGCGCCGCCGGACCGGCTCCTCCTGCTCGGCCAGGTAGACGACGCCGCAGCCGCCCTCGCCGATCTTCTCGAGCAGCTTGTACCGGCCGATGCGGGTGCCGATCGCCTCCTCGCTCGGCGCATTGGCCTCGCCAGCCTCCGCCGCCCCGTCCCCGGCGACGTCGGCGAGCTGCTCCAGCGGGACGCTGAGGGCGGAGCTGCTTTCCTCAAAGAACCGCTCGGCGTCCGCCGTCCCCTCGAGCAGGGCCTCGAGGCGCGCGCGCATGGCGGCATCACCGGCGCAGACGCGGTCGAGGAATGCGCGGCGCTCCGCCGCGTCGGCCAGCTGCCGGGCGGCCTCGTACAGGTCCTCCTCGCGTTGGGTGGCGGCGTTCATGCTGGCAGACGGCTGTTTCATCATGCGCGTTTCGGCGGCAAAACCCGACACGGGGTCCCGCCGGCCTGCAACCGGGTCATTTCTGGGTGCGGATGATCTGGTACAACCAGGCCTTGGCGTAGGCCCACTGGCGCTCGACCGTCCGCTCGGTCACGCCCAGGACCTCGGCCACCTCCTGGTTGGTCCGCCCGCCGAAGAACTTCAGCACGACCACCCGCGCCTTTTCCGGATCCTGGGCCCGCAGCCGCTCCAAGGCCTCATCGATCAGCAGGATCTTCTCGTCCGGCGTGGTCTCGGCCAGCTCGAGCTGGTCGATGTTCAGCCGCACCTGGTCGCCCCCGCGCTTGAGGCGCGCCTTGCGGCGCGCGTTCTCTATCAGGATCCGCCGCATGGCCTCGGCCGCCGCCCCGAAGAAATGCGCCCGGTTCTGCCAGGTGTGGTCGCCGCTGCCGACCAGCCGGAGCCAGGCTTCGTGCACCAGGGCCGTGGGTTGCAGGGTCTGCCCCGGCGCCTCCTGGGCCATCCGCACCGCGGCGTGCCGCCGGAGCTCGTCGTACACCAGCGGGAGCAGCTTCTCCGACGCCCCGGCTTCGCCGCGGCCGACCGCCTGCAAGACCTGCGTGATCTCGCTCATCGGCTCAGGCGGCGGCGGGCCGGGGGCGCACGCTCGGAGCGCCCGCGCGGTAGCGGGAGGACTTCAGTGGCACAAGGGCTACAGGCAACAGCAACCGGCCGCGGGGGGCAACGCCGGATTCCCGTCGCCCGACTTCGCGACCTCACTCGCCGGCCAGCACAAATCCGCCGTGCGGGGGAAGCGCCAGCTCAAGCTTCCTTCCGGCTGACCACTGGACGGCCGTCCGCCGGAACGACAGGTTGCCGCCGTCGCCGTCGGTGATGAGCGTGCCGCGTCCGGC
>JBAIXJ010000653.1:0-3191 GCA_037916645.1 Opitutales bacterium
GGATCAACCTGTCGTTCGGCCTCGGTTACGACGGCCCGGAGCATCTGCGCGACGCCTATTTCTATTTCACCTATCCGTTCCTCCTGGCCGTGCCCGGGTACGACGTGCGGGCCACCAACCTGCCCGATGCCGAGCGCGACCGGAACCTTGAGATGCTGCGCTTCATCAGCGACGAGGCGGCGGGGCGCGGCCTCGAATTTCAGCTTGGCCTGTGGACCCACGCCTACCGCTGGATCGACAGCCCGAACGTCAACCACGTCATCGAGGGCCTCACGCCACAGACCCAAGCGCCGTACTGCCGCGACGCGCTGGCGCTCGTGCTGAAGGAATGCCCCAACATCACGGGCGTGACCTTCCGCATCCACGGCGAAAGCGGCGTGGCCGAGGGCAGCTACGACTTGTGGCGGACCATCTTCGACGGCTGCGTCCGCTGCGGACGCCGGGTTGGGATCGACCTGCACGCCAAGGGCATCGACCAGCCCACGATTGACGCGGCGCTGGCCACCGGCCTGCCCCTCACCATCTCGCCGAAGTTCTGGGCGGAGCACCTCGGCCTCCCCTACCACCAAGCCGCGATCCGGCCCACGGAGCTGCCAAAACAGGAAAAGGGCCGCGGGCTCTTCGCCCAGAGCGAAGGTGCGCGCAGCTTCCTCCGGTATGGCTACGGCGACCTGTTCAAGCGGGACCGGCCCTATGCCATCGTGCACCGCATCTGGCCGGGCACGCAGCGCGTGCTGCTTTGGGGCGATCCGGTCTTCGCCGCGGCGTACGGCCGGGCCATGAGCTTCTGCGGTTCCCAGGGGGCCGAGGTGTTTGATCCGCTTTCGTTCAAGGGTCGCAAGGGATCCGGCCTGCCTGGGGGCCGCGACGGGTACGCCGATCTCTCGCTGCGCGCGGGCCGCGGCGATTACGAGAAGTATCGCTACACCTACCGCCTGTGGGGCCGCCTGCTTTTCAACCCGGAGGCGGATCCGCAGAGCTGGCGGCGGCTCCTGCGCCGCGACCATGGCGCCGCCGCGCCCGCCGTGGAGTCGGCCCTGGCCCCCGCCGGTCGTCTCCTGCCGCTGGTCACCACCGCCCACCTCCCGTCGGCGGCCAACAACAACTATTGGCCGGAAATGTACGTGAACATGGCGATCGCGGACGACGCGACGCACCAGCCCTACACGGACACACCCGAACCCAAAAACTTCGGGGGGGTCAGCCCGCTTGATCCCCAGCTTTTCGCGCGCATCGACGACTTCGCGGACGACCTGCTGTCCGGAGAATTCACCGCGCAGTATTCTCCGGTCGAGGTGGCGCAGTGGCTGGAGGATCTGGCGCAGACGGCCGCCGACGGCCTGACCCGCGCCGAGGCGCTGTCCGCCGACCGGCAGGCGCCCGTGTTCCGCCGGTGCGCGATCGACGTGCGCGTCCAGATCGGCCTGGGGCGATTCTTTGCCCAAAAGCTCCGCGCAGGGGTCCTGTTCGCGCTGTTTCAACGCACCGGCGACCGCACCGCCGCCGCCGCCGCCGTCAAGGCCTACCGGTCGGCGCGCGCGCTCTGGGCGCAGGTCGCCGCGGCGACCGCCGACGTCTACGTGCCCGACGTGACCTACGGCGAAGGCTGGTTTCAGCGGGGCCACTGGTCCGACCGCCTCGTCGCGATCGACAAGGATATTGAATTGATGGCGCAGCGGGCCGACGCGACCCCAGGCCCCTCGGCGAAACCCCCGGTGGCGACCGTCCCCGCGCAGGTCGCGGAGCTGGTGCGGGAGGTGCTCGGGCGCCCCCGCCGCGCCAGCGGAGGCGTGGTGCACGTTGCCCCCGCTACCTTCCGCCGGGGAGAATCCGTACCGCTCGTGCTCAACCTGCTCAACGGGCTGCCGCCGGTGCGCGAGGTCCGGCTTTGGTACCGCCACACGCAGCAGGCCGAGCCCTGGCTCGCGCTGCCCACGCAACGCGAGGGCGGGGCCTGCCACGTCTCCATCCCCGGCGACTACTCCGATTCGCCCTATCCCCTGGAATACTACTTCGAGATTCGTCCGGAGTCCGGGCGCCCCTGGCCCTATCCCGGCCTCAACGCGACGCTGTCCAACCAGCCGTACTTCGTGGTGGCCTGACGAGTACTGCCGGATTGCCGCGCGACGCGGCGCGCGTTGAGATGGGCCATGCGAATCGCCGGGCTCACGGTTTCGCTGGCACTATCATGGGCGGCCCTGGCGCCGGCCGGATGGGCGGACGACACGGCAGCGCTCAAGGAGCATCTCGCCGCGCTGCGCCGGATGGCCCCGGCGGGCTTCACGATCGTGGCCCAGCCGCCGTTCGTGGTGCTGGGCGACGAAAAGCCGGCCGTCGTGCGCCAGCGGGCCACGCAAACCGTGCAGTGGGCCGTTGACAAATTGAAGCAGGACTTCTTCCCCCTCGATCCCCGCGGCAACATCGACATCTGGCTGTTTCGCGACCAGGACAGCTACCGGAGCAACCTGCGCGACCTGTTCCACGAATCGCCGGACACCCCGTTCGGGTACTTCTCGCCGCGACACCGCGCGTTGTTCATGAACATCGCCACCGGGGGCGGCACGCTCGTACATGAGATCGTCCACCCGTACATGAGGGCGAATTTCCCGGCCTGTCCGGCCTGGTTTGATGAAGGCTTTGCGTCCCTTTTTGAACAATCCACCGAACGGGACGGACATATCCGCGGCTTGGTCAACTGGCGTCTCGCCGGGCTCGTCGCCGATATCAAGGAACACCGCACCCTGACCTTCGCGCGGCTGACGGCGCTGACCAAGGTCGAGTTCTATGGCGTCCCCGACGGCGGCGGCTACAGCCGGCACTACGCCCAGGCGCGCTATCTCTGCTACTATCTCCAGGAACACGGCCTGTTGGTCCGCTTCTATCACGAGTTCGCCGCCCACGCGCACGAGGATCCGACGGGTTATGACACGCTGCAACGCATCGTCGGCGCGCAGGACATGGTCAGGTTCCAGGACGACTGGGAGCAATTCGTCCTTCGCGTCGCGCCGGATCGCGGACGCGCACCCTGAGGCACGCTGGGAGCCACCCCGTCCCGCGGCCATCGATCGTGGCGCGAGGCGCCATCGTCACCCGGCCGGCAACGACCGGGAACTGACGGCGCCGATCCGGCTTGCCGCCGTCGGGGAACGATTCCTCTGCGACCCAGAATCGGATGCCGCCACTTGCGCCGC
>JBAIXJ010000654.1:0-5517 GCA_037916645.1 Opitutales bacterium
CCAAGCCGAGTTCCGCGGCGCGGCTGACGATCGCGTCGACGTGCCGAAAGTAGGCTTCGTTGGGCCGGCCCGGATCCCGGTCGACGAGCGGCAGATCGCCATTGGCGTTGGGCAACGTCAACCCTCCCTCGGGCGCCAGCACCACGGCCTGGATCACGGTGAAGCCCTTCGCCGCGCGGTTGGCGAGGTAGCGGTCGGCGTCGGCCCGGCTGAGGCGGCTGAGCAGGGTCCACGCCGTGTCGCCGAGATAGAAAAACGGCGTGCCATCGGCGTATTCGAGGTAGCGGTGATTGGCCGTCACCTGCAGCCGGCCGTGATTGACCGACGTCGCGTCGACGGGCGTCGCGGCCAGCATCCCGGCGACGATCACGGTGCAAATGCCGCCGAGGGCGGGAGAAAGCAGGCGGGCGGAGGGCATGGGGAGAGAGCGATGCGCGAACGATCCAACGCCGGGCGCCGTGCGGCGGCAAGCGGCTTTCGGCCCGCGGATTTGATTTGTCGGCGCCGCCGGTGCGGCATCACTTGAACCGTGGCCAAGACGCTGACCGCTCTGCTCGCGTGGTTGCTGCTGTTGGGCGCGCTGGCCCTCGCGCTGGCGGGGCTGTTCGCCGTGGTCAGGGCGCCGAACTGGATTGACTGGCAGTACCGGCTGCTGGTCGCCGGCCTGGTCGGCGAGCGCGGCTACCGGTTCCTTTGGCTGCCGCTGGCGATCGGCGCAGTCGCCTGGCTGCTGCGGCGCCGGCACCCGGCCGTCGCGCCGGCCGCGTTCGTTGTCAGTGTGGCCGCGCTCGCGCTTCTCCTCACGCCGGTCGTGCAGGCGCGGTGGATCGGCCAGAAACTGCCGGCACGCCTGGCGGCCGCGTTCGGACCCGCGACGCCCAATCGCGCGCCATTCTCGCTCAAAACGCTCTTTGCGCCGATGCCCGCCCCGGTGGCGGTCCACGAGGGCGCCTATGCCAATCAAGGCATTCAACTGGGGTTCGATTTCTTCCGCGCCGTCGGACGCGCGCCGGCCCCGTGCGTGGTCGTCCTGCACGGCGGCGGCTGGGTGGGCGGCGGCCACCGCGACCGGCGGCCGTACACCGCCTGGCTCGCGCGACACGGCTACGCTGTCGCCACGATCGACTACCGCCTCGTGCCGCAGGCTGCCTGGCCGGCGCAGCGGCACGACGTGCTCACGGCAATTGCGGTCCTGCGCGCCCATGCCGCCGAACTCGGCCTCGACCCGCAGAAATTCGTCCTCCTCGGCCGCTCGGCGGGCGCACAGCTTGCCGAGGCCACGGCCTACGCCGCCCGCGATCCCGGGATCCGCGGTGTGATCGCCTTCTACGGCCCCAGCGATCTCCGCTGGCGGTTGGGTGACGTCGGGGACATGAATTTCCGGCTGCATGGCTGGACTGCGGACCAGATCGTCGCGAAATACCTCGGCGGCACGCAAAGTCAGGTGCCGGAGGCCTACGCCAGCGCCAGCGGCATCGCCCTCGTCGGCCCGGCCAGCCCGCCCACCCTGCTCATCCACGGCCGCCTGGACTCGCTCGTACCGGTGGGCCACAGCGAGCGGCTGGCCGCCAAGCTCGCCGCCGCCGGCCGGCCAAACCTGCTGCTGGAGATTCCCTGGGCCTCGCACGGCTTCGACACGGACGACTTCGACAGCCCGGGGACCCAGCTCTCCACCTACGCCATTGACTGGTTCCTCGCTGCCGTGACCCGCTAGGGCGGGCTAAACAACGTGGTAGCCGAATGGGTAGGTCGGGCTTTACGCCCGACGCGTCGGGGATCAACCCCGACCTACATTCTAATTGCGGCTACGGTTTCGTTGAAAGACACTAGCCGGCCCGACCCGAATCCGGCGCCGCCGCTTGTGCCCGCCGCCCAGCCGGTTACCTTCCCGCCTACCCATGGCGCCGGCCCGGACCATCGACGAGGTGATCGCTCAGCTCACCGCCATCGTGGAACAAGGCCGGGCGCGCGGCACGCGCGACGGCTATTTCGCCGCGCTTTACCGCGAGGTGACAACGGCGGTCCGCGACGACATCGGCCGCGGCGCGTTCGCCGACGGGCCGCGCATGGAACGGTTCGACGTGATTTTCGCCAACCGTTACCTGGAGGCGCACGCCCGGCGCGAGGCCGGTGAGGCCGCGGGCGCCGCGTGGGACGTCGCCTTCGGCGCCGAGCGGGCGTTCTGGCCGGTCGTCCTGCAACACCTGCTGCTCGGGATGAACGCCCATATCAACCTCGATCTGGGCGTGGCCGCCGCGGCCGTGGCGCCGGGCGCGGCGCTCACCGCCCTCGAGCCGGATTTCGACCGCATCAACGCCGTCCTGGCGGGCCTGGTCAACGACGTCGAAAACCGCCTGGCCCGCGTGTGGCCGCCGCTGCGCCGCCTCGACGGCCTGGCCGGCGGCGCGGACGAGGCCGTGATCAATTTCAGCCTGCGCTGCGCCCGCGACCAGGCATGGAACCTGGCGACGGCCCTCGCGGCGGAGACGGGCGCCGACAGCCGGGCCGCGCGCATCCGCGAGGCAGACGAGCTCGCGGCGCTGCTCGGGCGTGGGATCCTCCACCCGGGTCTTCTGGCCTCGTTGACGCTCAAATGGGTCCGGCTGCACGAGCGCGGATCCGTGGCCGAAAAGCTGGCCGCGCTCAGCGGCTGAGGCCGCCCGGCGTTTTCACCCGGGCGCCCAAGCCCGGATTCGCCCGAGAAAACGTCCGCCGGGGCTGCAATTCCGCCACCTTGAGATTATTCTCCCCTTGGTCGCCGCGCACGCCCCATCACCCGCCCAGGGATCAATCACCATGCCCCAGTCGATCACGAATTATGACGGCAGCATCACTGCCACGCCCCGCCAACTCGTCTACCCGCAAACAGTCGAGGAGATCCGGGGAATCCTGCGCGATTCCGCGCGCTATCCCAGCCCGGTCCGGGTCGTGGGAAGCTACCACTCGCTGACGCCCTGCGCCTCGTCGGAGGGCACGATGGTGAACCTCTCGCGGATGAAGGGGATCATCGCCATCGACGAGGCCAACCGGACGTTTACCGCCCAGGCCGGCCTGCAGTTCATCGAGGCCTCCCGGGCGCTGCGGGCCCGCGGGCTCCAGTTCATGACGAATATCGAGATCGGCAACATGACGCTCGGCTCCGCCGCCTGCTGCCACACGAAGGACGCGCTCGACGGCATCGAATTTGGCCAGGTCAACTCCTACGTCACCCGGGTCAAATGGGTCACGCCCGCCGGCGAACTCGCCGAAGCGTCGGACGACCGGGATCCCGCCCTGATGCGCATGGTCCGCGGCAGCTACGGCCTCGGCGGCGTCATTTATGAGGTGACCTTCCAGGTCAAGCCGATCGAGGCGCTGCACTTCACCTACCTGCCGCGGCCCGTCGACGAACTCACGCAGCCGGAGGTCGATGAGCTGTTGGACACCTCCGAGGGATTGATCGGCTGGACCATCGGCCGCACCTGCATCTTTCAGCAGCGGCACCGCATCAACGAACCGGGCATCTTCGGGTCGATCGAGGCCGCCGCCCGCCGCCGCCTGTGGAACCACAGCGTGGCACACACGGGTCATCTCATCGACCATTTCCTCGCCAACCCGGGTCTCCGCGACGCGGCCCACCAGGGCGTGTTCGACGTCGAACGATTCCTCTACGGCACGCTGCATCTATTCGGTGGCATCACCCTGCTCGCCCCCGACAAGACCATCGATTACAGCCAGACGCCGCCCTCCGCGCGGTACGCCTTCACGTTCTGGGCCTTTCCCCGCGGCCAGTGGCTGGAAACCCTGCGCGCCTACCTCGCCTTCGCCGACGGGCATTTTCAAGCGACCGGATTTCGCTGCAACATGCCGCTGGGCGCCTATCGCGTCCGGCGGGATTCGCATTCCGTCCTGTCGTACACCCAGGACGGGGACATGTTCTCAATCGATCCGATCCACGCCAGCAGCGACAACGCGGCCTGGCATGATTTCCTGCGGCGCTTCAATGAATTCGCCAGCCAGCGCAACGGCATCCCCCTGCTGAATCAAAGCCCCTTCATCGAACGCCGTCACGTGGAGGCCGCCTACGGCGCGCGCTGGCTGGAGCTGTCCGCCTGGGTGAGGTCGGTCGATCCCGGCGGCCGGATGCTCAACCCGTTTTTCGCTGCGCTGCTATCCCCGCCACGCCAGAGCCCGTGACGATTGGGGGGCTGAGCGCGAGAGGCGAAGAGGGTCGGGGTGCGGGAATCGGCCTCGTCACGAGGTGCGCCTTGGGGGAACGATAGGATGCGCGCAGGCGGGAGGAAAGAGGTCCGCGGTCGGGGAGGTCGGAGGATGCAACCCAAGACCCTGAACCCAAAACTCAAAATCGCGCTACGGCGCCGCCTACCACCACGGGACGGCCTGGCCTGACAGCCGGGCGATGAGCTCCACGAAGAAATAGTCGCCGTAGATCAGCGATGCATCGGTGTTCCGGCCCGCCGGCTTGTGACCGCAGCCGTGCCGGATCAGACCCTGCTGCCGCGGATCGTCGCGCGTCGAATGGTGGACGAAGAGCGACGCGGCGATCAGCGCCGCCCGGCGGCGGTAGCCGGCGGCCGTTTCTGGATCCACGTGCGGCGCCAGCAGGAGCAGGCCGTTGGCGGCGATCGCCGACGCCGAGGTGTCGATCGGCTCGGCCGAATCCTCGTCCAGCGCGAAGTCCCAGCGTACCACGCCGCCGGGCAGGGTGTGGCGCAGAAACGCGTCCGCGCACCGGCGGGCCGCGTCCAGCAACACCGGCTCCGGCTGGAACCGGTGGGCCATCGCAAAACCGCCGATGGCCCAGGCCTGGCCCCGGGCCCAGCAGGAGTCGTTGGCGTGGCCCTGGTGCGTCCGCCCGTATTTCGGCCGCCCGCTCGCGGGATCGAAGACAAAGGTGTGAAACGTCGTGCCGTCGGGCCGGACGAGGACCTGCGCGGAGGTCCGCGCATGGGTCAGCGCCACGGTCTTGAAGGACTCGTCGCCGGTCTGCGCGTGGGCCCAGTAGAGCAGCGGCAGATTGTACATCGCATCGATGATCACCCGGCCGGGATTCTCCTCGGCAAACGGATCGCCCGGCGTCCACACGGGC
Source organism: Opitutales bacterium (assembly GCA_037916645.1). Taxonomy (GTDB): domain Bacteria; phylum Verrucomicrobiota; class Verrucomicrobiia; order Opitutales; family Opitutaceae; genus Fen-1467. The sequence goes on from JBAIXJ010000654.1 coordinate 5,090, forward strand.
CAGCTCTGGATGAAGCCGCCGCGGGCGTGGAAACTCCGGCATTGGAGCACGGCCGCCTGCAGCGCGACGGCGCGCGCCCGGTCGGAACCGGTGAGGAGGTGGTCGGCGACGAAGGACGGGACATAGAAATGGCCGAGGTCGTAGTCCGCCGGTTGGTCCGGAAGGGCGAGCCGTCGCAGGTAGCGCGGCCAGGAGGACCGCTGGTGCTCGAGGTAGAACGGGTCGCGGGTCTTCGCGTAGGCGAGATTCAGGATGCCGCTCCAGAACCCGCCCGCCCAGCCGCCGTCCTCGGGAAAGTCATAGCGTCCGTCGACCGCCGCGTGCGGCAGCCGGTCGCCGAACGCCGCCGCATTCGCCCGGGTGCGTTCGAGAATGAACCCCCACGCCGCCTCCAAGACTTGCCGGGTAATATTCGAGTCCATTCGTGC
>JBAIXJ010000655.1:0-5745 GCA_037916645.1 Opitutales bacterium
TGAAGACCACGCACGCCGCGCAGCCGATGAAATTGTACCACAGGTAGGAGATGTGGATGGAGAAGTAGAGCGCGAACACGAGCGCCTGCGCCGCGAGCGCGCCGAGAAACGCGGCGGTGCCCCGGACAGGGCGGAGGAAGAACGCGACGAGGAACAACCCGAGGACGACGCCATAGAACACCGAGCCGAGGATGTTGATCGCCTGGATCAGGTTCTCCACCAGGTTGGCGAAGAGCGCGAAGCAGATCGCGACCAAGCCCCACATCGCGGTGAACAGCCGCGACGCGCGAACGTAGTGCGCATCGGCCCGGCCCGGGCGCCACACGTGCCGGTAGAAATCAACCGCCGTCGTTTCGCCGAGCGCCGCCATCTCCGACGACAGCGACGAGACAGCCGCGGCGAAAATCAGGGCGATCAGCAGGCCGATCACCCCGTGCGGCATCTGCTCCAGGACGAACGTGAGGAAGACGTAATCGGCGTCATTCGACGGCGCGTGGCCGTCCGCCGCCGCCAGCGTCCGTCGCGCCTCGGCGCGCACCGTCTCCGCCTGCTGGTGGGCGGCCAGCATGTCCGCCCGGGCGCGGGCGACGGCCGCCGGCTCGCCCGCGCGCCGCGCCGCCAGCCAGGCGTCGATCTCCGTTCGTTCGTGCGCCTGCGCCGCCGCGTAGCCGGCGTCGAGCTGCCGGAGCTGGTCGCCGGCCGCGCCCCCGGCGTGGGTGGCCCAGATCGCGCGGTTGAAGACCACCGGCGCCGGATTGAACTGGTAGAACACAAACACCAGGACGCCCAGCAGCAGGATGAAGAACTGCATCGGCACCTTGAGGACGGCGTTGAACATCAGCCCGAGGCGGCTCTCGCGCAGCGAGGTGCCCGACAGGTAGCGCTGCACCTGCGACTGGTCGGTGCCGAAGTAGGAGAGCGAAAGGAACACGCCGCCGAGCAAGCCCGACCACAGGGTGTAGCGCTGGTTGACGTCGGCGGAGAAATCGACCGCGTGCAGGCGCCCGAAGGCGCCGGCCACGGAGAGCGCCCCGCCCAGGCCGAGGCCGGACGGCAGGCGCGAGATCACGACCGCGAACGCCGCCACCAGCCCCGCGCAGATGACCGCCATCTGCCATTTCTGCGTGATCGCCACGGCGTCGTTGCCGCCTGCCACGGTGTAGACAATGACGAACAGGCCGGTGAGCACGATCGTCAGGTCCTGCCGCCAGCCCAGCACGGTCGACAGGATGATCGCGGGCGCGTAGATCGTGATGCCGGAGGCGAGCCCGCGCTGCAGCAGGAAAAGCGCGGCACCGAGCAGGCGCGTTTTCCGGTCGAACCGGTGGCCGAGGTACTCGTACGCGGTGTAGACCTTGAGGCGGCGGTAGATCGGCAGAAACACCGCCGCCACGATCACCAGGGCGATCGGCAGCCCGAAGTAATTCTGCACAAATCCCATCCCGCTCTCGTACCCCTGGCCGGGGGTCGACAGAAACGTGATCGCGCTCGCCTGGGTGGCCATGACCGAGAGCCCGATCGTCCCCCACCCCATCACGTGGTCGCTCCGCAGATAGTCGGACAGGTTGTGGCGCAGGCGGGCCTTCCACATGCCGTAGACGGCGATTCCGACCATCGTCCCCAGCAGCACGACGTAGTCGATGAGGTCCATCAGGAGAACGCGTGCGTGAACAGGGCCAGCAGGGCCACGACGGCAACGAAACAGCCCAAGACGAACAGATACACGCCGCGCCACGTCCGGAACCCCGGGAGGCCGGGGCTGCTCGCCTCATCCGCCGCCGGAGGGGCGGCGCGCTGGGAGTCGGATGGAATCATGACGATCGGCCGGACGCGCCGAAGGGGCCGCGCCCGCCTGACGTTGGCAGGTTTTGCGCGCCCGGGTCCACGCTAATCCCGCGGGTTCCGCGGGCTCTCGCCTCGGCCCCGGGCGTCATTTGCCCAGCGACACGAGGTTGGCAAAAAGGCGGTACGCGCCGGGCACGCCCGCCGGCAGCTCCCGGAAGAACACGAGGCCGGTGTAGACAAACCAGCCCCGCCCATGCCGCGCCACGAGCAGGCTGCCCTTGAGCGGGGCCTCGCCGGGATCGTTCATCGCCAGCACGGCCGTGTAGTGCGCCTCGTCCCAGCTGCTGGGAAAATACGTGCCGCGCTCCTGGACCCAGCCGGCGAAATCGGCCGCCGTGATCTTGTTCGGCGTGTTCAGGACCGGATGATCGGGCGCGAGGAACGTCACCGGCGCGTCCTCGTCCGTCACCCGCTGCCGCGGCGCCGGCCCCTCGATCGAAAGCGGATAGGGCCCCAGCTGCGTGGTTTTCAGGTCCCGGCCGGGCCGGTTGTACTGCTCAATCACGGTGCCGCCCGCTTCGACGTAGGCGAAAAGTCCCGCGAGGTGGTCGGCCAGGTCGGTCCGGACGTTGAAGGCGCGCACGCCGATGATGACGGCGTCGAGCCCCTGGAGTTTCCCGGGCGTCAGGTCGGCGCCGGTGAGCTGGGTGACCTCGCAGCCCATCTGCGCCAGCGCGTCGGCGACGCTGTCGCCCGCGCCGGGCAGGTACCCCACCCGCCGGGCGTGCACCGCCAGGTCAAGGCTCAACGCTTTCAAGCGCGCCGGCGGCTGGAGCAGAATCAACGGCAGATGCTCGTAGTTGATGAGCTCGCGCCCGGTGGTACAGCGTGCACCGCCGACGTCGGCCACCGCGGAAAACGTCGCCGCTTCCGGGCGCGCCGGCGCCGTGACGGCAAAGGCGACACGGGTCTTGTCGCCGGTGTGCGCCAGCCGGAACGGCTGCGCGGTGGGTACAACCTTCCAGCCCGCCGGCGCTTCCAGGCGCAGCGTTCCGGCGACGCCGTCGCGCGCCGCGGTGACCTGGACCGAGAGCGATTTCCTGCCGCCAGGCGCAAAGAGTTCGACGCCGGCGCCGTCGGCGAGCGACACGGGCGGGATCACCGCCAACCGCCGCCGGGCCTGCGCCGCCGGCGCGCCCGCGACCAGCTGCACCGGCTCGTCAGCCACGACCAGCGTCTGCCCGTCGACCTCAAAAACGTAGTCGACCGGAAACACCGGCGGATTCTCGGGCTGGCCGATCAGGGCCGGATCATCCACGCGATACGTTCCGGGCGTGCCCGGCTCGCGTAGCCAGTACGGCTGGCTCGGCGGAGTGCCTTTCGGCAGGATCGGCGCGGCGTCGCGCTCCGCGGGCTGTCCGGCCGCCAGCGCGGCATTCGCGGCGAGGTCGCTTTTGACCGTCGGAAAGCGGACCGCCGTCCAGCGCACCGGGATCCGGGACGTGACATTCGCGACCACGTGAAGCCGGAGGGCCTCGCCCGCGACCACCTCGGCCTGCGGCAGGGTGGTCTCGACCGTGAGTCCCAGGCACGCCTGCAGAATGCGGTCGAGTTGCCCGCGCTTGGTCTCGACCACGGGGTCCGCCGGAAGGGCGGCGAGCTCCTTGCGCAGCGCCAGCAGGGCCGGCACGCTCGCGGCCGGATCGTCGGGTTTGAACCCCGCGACGATCGCGTCGACCTCCTTCCCCCTCGCCGCCCCGCCGGGCAGGCGATTCCACGTCGTGTCGACGCCGTCCAGGATGTCATTCGTCGGGGCCTCGCCCGCCAGCAGCATGAACGACTCGGGCCGCGGGTTGTGATCCGTGCGCCCGGCGAAAAAGCCGAGCCCCTGGGTCTTGTGCATCGACCGGCTTTGGTTCGCGATGTCGCCGAACGCCTCGCCGGTCACCGGATCGGTGCCGCCGATGTCCTCCTTCACCATCGGTCCCGACAGCGGGAGGGGCGCGTTGGACCAGCTGAAGACATTCCACAGCACCCGTTTCGGCTGCCACGGCGCCAGGCCCTCGCGGATCTGCTCGGGAAACGCCGTGGGGTCGCCCGCCAGCTTGAAGGCTTCCACCGCCAGAATCGCGGAGGCGGTGTGATGGCCGTGGCCGCCGCTGCCGGGCGGAATCGGAAACCGCGTGATGATCACGTCCGGCCGGAACGTGCGGATGACGCGCACCACGTCCCCCAGCACCGCCTGGTGGTCCCAGATCCGGAGCGTCTCCTCCGGCGTCTTCGAGTAGCCAAAGTCGATCGCCCGGGTGAAAAACTGCCGGCCGCCGTCGAACCGTCGCGCCGCGAGCAGCTCCTGGGTGCGGATCACCCCCAGCTTTTCGTCAAACTCCGGCCCGAGCTCGTTCTGCCCGCCGTCACCGCGGGTGACCGACAGATAGGCCGTGCGGAGGCCGCGGCCGCGCGACAGCCACGCGATGAGCTGCGTGTTCTCGTCGTCCGGATGCGCGCCGATGTGCAGCACGCTGCCGGTCACGGCGAAGCGGCGCAGGCGCTGCTGGAGGTCCGTCGCCGCGACCGCCCCCCCGGGGGGATCCGCGGCCCGCAGGACGAACGCCAGCGCGAACCAACCGACCAGGAGCCGGGCGGGCGCGCCGGCGGCACGGGACAGCGGACCGGGCTTCATCTAGTCTATTTCAGGCTGTCGATGAGGGCCTGGTTCAGGCGGAGGTATTCCTCGCGTTCCGGGCCCTTGTCCTTCTTGGCGAGCTCGATCGACTGGTTGGCCGCCGCGAGGGCTCCGGCCTTGTCGCCCATTTTGGCCAGGATCAGCCCCTTCCGGTAGATCATGTAGTAGGCGTCCGGCTGCCCCGCGATCGCGTCATCCATCCACTTGGCCGCCTGCTTCAGATCAAGGTTGTTGTCGTAATAGAACATCGCCGCCGAAAAGTACGGCTTCCGTCCGGGGCCCGACATGGCGGCCTCGATCTGCGGAACGAGCCGGCCCACGACGTCGACGCTCAGCGGCACCGGCACGCGGGTCTTCTCCCAGACGAGGTTGAGCGTCGCACTGTCAGTCCCGATGTCGTTGACGCCGATCGTGAAGGTCTCGACCGGAGCCGCGAGGGCCACGGGCTTCACCTTCACGCGCACCACGTCGTCCTTCGCGTCGTACTGGTAGGCGCCCCACTGGTTGGAAATCTTGTTCAGGATCACCGTCCACTCCTCCCGGCCCGGGACGGCGAACAGCCCGTAGGTGCCGGCGGGCACATCGGCGCCGCCGAATTTCACGGGCGTGCTGAAGGTGATCCGGGTAGCGGCGTTCGCGCCGGCGCGCCAGACTTCATCGTACGGCACCAGGCCGCCGAAAATGACGCGGCCTTTCACCCCCGGCCGCGAGTAGACAATCTCAACGTCGGTCACGCCGACCCGCTGCTTGACCGTCGCCGCCGGGCTCGGCTGCGGGAAGTCGATGCGCGGGCCCTGGGCGGCGTCGCCCGCGCCGGCCAATGTGAACGGCACCGAATACTGGACGTCCTCCCACGCCAAGGTCAGCACGCCGCCGCCGTCGGGGTTCTTGTCGATGCTCATGGTGAACTCGTGCTCGGCCGGGTCGTGCGGCCCGCGCTTGAGGTTCACCCGGACGAGATCCTGCTTCTCGTCGTACTGGAGCCCCCACTGACCGAGCTGCTTGTTGACGACGAGCTTGCCGCCGTCGGCCTCCGGGATGGTGAACAGGGTGTAGGCGCCGGCCGGAATCTCATCCCCGCCCAACCGGATCGCCTTCTGGGTCACCAGGGTCGTCGCCTCGTCAGCCCCGGTCCGCCAGACCTTGCCGTAGGGCACCAGCCCGCCCCAGATCGTGCGCATTTCGCCGGTCTTGGGATCCTTGGTGTACGGGCGGCCGTAGGTCACCGTGATCCGGTTGCCGTCGATGACCTTGCTGATGGTTTCATGGGGACT
>JBAIXJ010000656.1:0-1708 GCA_037916645.1 Opitutales bacterium
TCGGCAAACAGTTCGAGACGGCGATGCGTGTCGAGGGTCTCCAGCAGGGTCTGCTTCACGGCCGCGTCGTCACAGAGCCCGAAGGCGGCGAGATCCACGAAGACGGCGGGATCGGCCACGGTCCGGAGGAAGGCGGCCAGCGCGTCGGACATCGGCGCCCCGAATTCCCGTTTGACGGCGAGAAGGCTGAGGAGCTTCTCGCGCAGGCGGCCATTCTCCGCGGCGGCGGCGCCGGGCCGGCTGGCGAGGGGACGGACGCTGACGATCCGGTATGGCTCCTCTCGCACGGTCCCCGTGAATTCGACGCGGCAAAGGCCCTGCAGGAGGAGATTGGAGGTTCCGTCCGCGTCCTTCTGGCAGGTGCGCACGATGCCGGCACTCGCGACCCGATGGGCCGGCTCGAACTGGTCGCCCGCGCTGACCCGGGCGTCGAGATGTGCGACGACAAAAATCCGGTCGGCCGCGAGGACATCGCGCAGCATCCGGCGGTAGCGCGGCTCAAAGATGTGCAGCGGCAGGAGGGCGTGCGGAAAGAGCACCGTGTCGGGCAGCGTCATCACCGGTAGCGCGGCCGGCAGGCTGATTTCGTTCTGCATCGGGCGAACCAACGACCTTTTTGCTCTGGTGCAAACGGCTTGCTGGCAGGCCGGGTGTGACAGGGCTGAAGTCCGGCTGGTGGCGGGTGGGACACAAGTGTGCCACGGTGGCCAAGCGCGGGGCGGGTTGGCGACAGGGATTTTGGCGGTGGATGTTTTTTAGGGTCTGGCGGAAAACAACTTGGATCGCCTCGGCGGACGGGGGCACGGACACTGCTAGCCCTTCGGCATGAGCCGTATACTCGGTATTGATCTGGGGACGACCAATTCCTGCATGGCGGTCATGGAGGGTGGCGAGCCGGTGGTGATTCCCAACGCGGAGGGTGCGCGAACGACCCCGTCGGTCGTGGCGTTCACCAAGAACGGAGAACGCCTCGTCGGCCAGGCGGCCAAGCGCCAGGCGATCACCAACCCGAAGAACACCGTCTTTTCGGCGAAACGCCTGATCGGCCGCAAATTTTCCGAGGTCCAGGTCGAGACGAAGAATTTCCCCTTCAACGTCGTGGAGGGCAAGAATGGCGATGCCTTCATCGAGGCGCGGGTCGGCGACAAGGTGGAGCAGTTCGCGCCGCAGCAGATCTCGGCGATGGTGCTGGCGAAGATGAGGGCCGATGCCGAGGCCTACTTGGGCGAGAAGATCACCCAGGCCGTCATCACCGTTCCCGCCTATTTCAACGACGCCCAGCGGCAGGCCACCAAGGACGCGGGCAAGATCGCCGGCCTGGAGGTGCTGCGCATCATCAACGAGCCGACGGCGGCCTCGCTCGCGTACGGGCTCGACAAGAAGAAGGACGAGAAGATCGCCGTGTTCGACCTGGGCGGCGGCACGTTCGACGTGTCGATCCTGGAGATCGGCGACGGCGTGTTCGAGGTGAAGGCCACCAACGGCGACACGTTCCTGGGCGGCGGAAACTTCGACCAGCGCATCATCGACTATTTGGCCGAGGAGTTCAAAAAAGAGAACGGCATCGACCTGCGCAAGGACCGCATGGCCCTGCAGCGGCTCAAGGAAGCCGCCGAGAAGGCCAAGATCGAGCTCTCATCGGCCATGCAGGCCAACATCAACCTGCCCTTCGTGACCGCCGACGCGTCGGGTCCCAAGCACCTGGACA
>JBAIXJ010000657.1:0-18938 GCA_037916645.1 Opitutales bacterium
TTCCGCCCGTCCTGGTGTTGGCCGACGAGGGGTGGGAGGTCACGACCCGGGCGGAGCAGGCGAGACGAAAGAAGCCGGAACGCGGCGACCACGGTTACGACAACCTGCTCGTCTCCATGGGCGCGACCTTCGTGGCCAACGGGCCGGCGTTCCGGCGCGGGGTGGTCCTGCCGCCGTTTGAGAACATCGAGGTCTACAACCTGCTCTGTGCGGTGCTCGGGCTGCGTCCGGCGCCAAACGATGGCGACGCCACATTGATCCGGACGGCCCTGGCGCAGCCTCCGCCGTAGGTGCAGGCCCGGCGGAGGGCGGCGGCGGGGGCGGTCCCGGGCGCGCGGCGGCCGGGGCGAAACAAAGTTGCCCGGGCGGGTGGGCGAGTGTTGTGTCGGTTGGGTCCGCTGGTGAAGAAACGCCTCCTTTTGCTTCTCGTTGGCCTCACCGCCGCCGCGGCCGGCCTGACGGCGGTGCTGTTTGCCTTCGGCGCGCTGCTGCGCCCCGGAGTGAAGACTCCTCCGCCGTCGCCGCCGGCCGCGGAGGTGGCCGCGGCGTTGGACGCCCGCCGGCGGGCGGAGACGCTGGCGGGGCAGCCACGGCTCCTGGTCAATCAGGCGGTCGATTATGCCGAGGGCTCCCGCGCGGGATGGTGGCCCCGGGGAGAGGCCCCGATCCTCGCGGAGTTGGTCCGGGAGGGCAGACTTCCGCCGGTCGCCGCGCGGGTGGGACCGGAGCCGGTCGTCCTGCAGGGCGTCGAGGGCGTCGGCCGCTATGGCGGCACCTGGCAGCGGCTCGCGAACTCCTACGCTGATGTCAGCACCATCCAGTGGCGGCTCTCCTATCCGAATCTGATCCGCTGGTCGCCGCTGGGGGAACCGCTCGTGCCCCATCTGGCGAAGGCATGGCAGGCCTCGCCGGACCAGCGGGTGTTTACGGTCTGGCTCCGCCGCGGGGTCCGCTGGTCGGACGGCGTTCCCTTCACCGCGGACGACCTCGTCTACTGGTATGAGTGGGAGGTGCAGTATTTCCGGGCGGCCCCGCCCCGCATGCTGCGCAGCGCGGCCGGCATCGGGCGGGTGGAGAAGGTCGACGACTACTGCGTGCGATTCTGCTTCCCCGAACCCAACCCGCTCTTCCCCTATCGCGTCGCGTCCCAGAGCAACAACTTCGAGGATTTCTCCGACTGCCTCACGCCGGCGCACTATCTGCGCCGCTACCACCCGGCATTGGGCGATCCGGCGCTGATCGCGCGCACCATGCGGGCCCTCAACCTCTCGACCCCTATCGCGGTGTACCGCCGGATGAAGCATTACCTCAATCCGGATCATCCCCGCCTGTGGCCCTGGATCTATCGCAGCCGCGCCCAGACGCCGCCCTATGTTTTTGTGCGCAATCCCTATTACTTCGCCGTGGACCCGCAGGGGAACCAGCTGCCGTATCTGGACCGGCTGGTGGTGGACGTCCGGCTGGCCAGCCTGCTCGACGTGGCGGCGTCGGCCGGCGACGTGTCGATGCAGGACCGCCACATCCGCTACGAGGATCACGTCCTGCTGGCCGGCGAGGCGCGACGGAACGGATACCGGGTGTTGGACTGGTTTCCGGCCACCCGCTCCCTCTTCACAATCTATCCCGTGCTCAACCGCCGGGTCGATCCGGGCCGACCCGAGACCGCCTGGAAGCACGCCCTGCTGAACGACCGCCGGTTTCGCCAGGCCCTCTCGCTGGCCATCAACCGGCGCGAGATCATCGAGGCGGAGTTCAACGGGCAGGGCGAGCCGGCCCAGATCGACCCCGGGCCGGACTCGGAGTTCTACTGTGCGGATCTGTTTCACAGCTTCACGGACTACGACCCGGCGCGCGCCAACCGCCTGCTCGACGAGGTGGGACTGCGGCGGCGTGACGAGGAGGGCTACCGCACATTCCCCGACGGCACGCGGATGGTGTGGTTCCTCAACCTCTGTGACTACACCGGCAACGGGCCGGCCCAGTTCGTGCTCGAAGGCTGGTCCCGCGTCGGCATCCGCTGCCTGCCGCGTTACCGCGCCCGGGTGATGTTCGAAGCGGAGAGGACCGCGCTCGAACAGGACTTCACGGTCTGGACTGGCGAAAGCGAGTTCTTCCCGCTGGCTGAGCCGCGCAATTTCGTGCCCACGAACATCTGGTCCTTCTACGCCCCAGGCTATGGCACGTGGTATCAGCGCGGAGGCCTGACCGGCAACCCCCTGGCGGAAGGTCCCGGATCCCTGACACCGCCGGAAGGGAGTCCGATCCTCGAGGCGATGAAGCTTCTCCAACAGGTCGAGACGACGCCGGATGCCGGCCGGCGGCGCGCGCTTTTTCAGCGCATCCAGGAGATCGACGCGCGGGAGGTGTGGCACATCAGCATCGCGACGCCTCCGCCCCAACTCGTCGTGGTGAAGAACGGGTTCCGCAACGTGCCCCGCAACGCGGTGTACGGCCTGATCTACAACACGCCCGGGAATGCCGGCCTGGAGACGTACTTTTGGGAGCACCCGGCCGACCCGCCGTCGGTGGTGACAGCCGCGCGACAGGCGGTGACGGACATCGCGCCCGATCCGGCGGCAGCCATGCCGCCGACGGGCCGCGGGCGCATGACGGTGTTGGTGCGCCTGCTGGTGCTGGGGATTGCATTGCTCGCGGTCGCCTTGACCGTGGCGCGCCATCCGTTCATCGGCCGGCGGCTCTTTCTGATGGTGCCCACCCTCGTGGTGGTGTCCGTCGTCGTCTTTGTCCTCGTGCAGCTGCCGCCGGGGGATTTTCTGGAGGCGCGGATGCTCGAGTACCGCATGCAGGGCACGGAGGCATCCCTGCCGCAGATCGAGGATCTGCGTCGGAACTTCCATCTCGATGAATCGTTGTTCCGCCGCTACCTGCGCTGGGCCGGCGTGGTCTGGTTCACGACCTTCGACGAACGGGACACCGGACTGTTGGAGGGCAATCTGGGCCTTTCGATGGAGCACAACCGCAGCGTCAACGAGGTGGTGGGTGACCGGGTACTGCTGACCGTGATCGTGACCGTGACCACATTCGTGTTCACCTGGCTCGTCGCCTTGCCCGCGGGGATCTACTCGGCGGTCCGCCAGTATTCATGGGGTGACTATGCACTGACTTTCCTGGCCTTCGCCTGCATGTCCGTGCCGTCGTTCTTGCTGGCCCTGGTGATGATTTATCTCGGCCAGGTCCTGTTGGGGGCGAACGTGACCGGGTTGTTCTCGCAATCGTTCGCCACGGTGCCGGGCTGGAGCTGGCCCAAGGTCGTCGACCTGCTCACGCACCTCTGGCTGCCGGTGCTCGTCCTGGGAGCGAGCGGCACGGCGGGGATCGTCCGGGTGCTGCGGGCGAACCTGCTCGACGAGCTGCGGAAGCCCTACGTCATCACGGCGCGCGCCAAGGGCCTGCGGCCGTTCCGCCTGCTGCTGAAATACCCGGTGCGCCTGGCGCTCACGCCGTTCATCTCGGGCTTGGGCGGCCTGTTCCCCCAGCTGGTGTCCGGCGGCGCCATCGTCGCGATCGTGCTCAACCTGCCGATGGTCGGCCCCGTGATGCTGGACGCTCTGCAGACGCAGGACGCGTATCTGGCCGGATCAATGCTGATGGTGATGAGCCTGCTTGGCATGGCCGGCACACTGGTGAGCGATCTGCTGTTGCTGTGGATTGATCCGCGAATCCGTTTCGCCGCTTCGCCGCCCTAGGTGGGTGCGCGGTTGAGAATCGGGACGTCCTACCGTCGCGGCGCGGCGCGGCGCCGCCTCGCAACGGCAAATCGGTGGAGAAAGAGCCGACGACCGCTCGCCGGGTCGTCCGACAGTCAGGTCGTCTTGGAATCCGGCGCAGCCGCCGGAGGGTCAGCGTTCTTCCGCCGTGACCGTGGGCAGCACGTCGCCCGCCTTCTTCTGGCAATCGGGGCAGACGCCGAAGAATTCCAGCATGTGGCTGACCTGATCGTATCCGCGGTCGCGCAGCATGCGCTCGATGTTCTCGGTCAGGCTGACGTCAATGCGCTCAACCTTGCCGCAGGATTTGCATACGATGTGGTAATGCTGGGAAGCACTCAGGCTGATTTCGTAAAGGCTGGTGCCATTGTGAAAAAAGCACCGCCGTACCAGCCCGAGCTCCTCAAAAACCGCCAGACAGCGGTAAACCGTCACCAAATCACACGCATCATTGGCCAGATCGCGATGAATCTGTTCGATGCTGGCGGGCTTGTCCCGCTGGATCAGTGACTCAAGGATCGCGATGCGCGGCTGCGTAATCCTCAGCCCCGCAGATTTTAGCCGCGCGCAGGCTATCTCGAGGGGATTCATCGTGCGGTCGAGTTCCTTCACGCCCGAAAGCGGATGGTTCGACTGGTTGGAGGCAATCATTTGCAGTAAGAAATAAAAGACGCATTCTTGCAGAAGGCGAGCAATATGTTTGTTTTGCGAGGGCCGCGCTGGTTCCATATTTCCCGCGGAGATCGCGCTGCGGTGTAACTGGCTAACCTTAAGTTGATTGCGCTAGGGCGGGCAGTTGGGAGCGGAAGGATGGAGAGGCAGCAGCGGGCAGGTGTGAGAGAGGAGAGGATGCCGCCATCGGCCGGCGCCTGTGGGATTGCGGTGGCATGTGACGTGTGTTACCTCTCGCGCCACTCAATGATGCAAGACCTCGATTTCGGTGAAATCGTCGACCTGATTTGCAGGGAGGACGGCCGTTACGACAAGAAGGCGTATTTGTTTGTTCGCCAGGGTCTCGACAGCACGGTCAAGAACCTCAAGAAGCACGATCCCGCCCGGGTGCAGCGCTCGCCCCATGTGTCCGGACGGGAACTGCTCGAGGGGCTGCGGACCTATGCGCTCGACCAATACGGCCCCCTGACCAAGACGGTCTTTGACTCCTGGGGCGTGCGGCGGTGCGCCGATTTCGGGGAGATTGTCTTCAATCTGATCGAGTACAATGTCTTCAGCAAAACGGAAAACGACCGGCGCGAGGATTTCGCTGATCTCTACGATTTCAACGAGGCATTTGTGAAGCCCTTCCAGCCCACGGGCGGAAAACCCGCCGGACCGTCCGCAGAACGCGTCGGCTCCGCGTAGGCGGCTCCGGCGCGTCGCCGTCTCGCCGATTCCCTGATTCATCTCTTGCCTCGATCCGTCGTGCGCAGCCCGGGCGTCGATTTCTCCCTCTTGGAGCGTTTCTGGCGCGATCCTCCGGAACGCTGGATCCTGCCCAACGGGCTGACGGTCCTGCTCAAGCGCGAGACCAGTTCCGCCATCGTCTCGGCCCAGGTGTGGGTGAAGACCGGCAGCATTCACGAGGGCGCCCTCCTGGGGGCGGGCCTCTCCCATTTTTTGGAGCACCTGCTGTTCAAGGGCAGTGAGCGCCGCGCCGGGCGCGAAATCTCCGCCGCCGTGCAGGCTCATGGCGGTGACATCAACGCCTACACCTTCTTCGACCGGACCGTCTATCACGTCGACATTCCGGCGGAGCACACCGCCGTGGCGCTCGACATTCTGAGCGACGCGACGCTGCATTCGACGCTGCCGGCGGACGAGGTGGACCGCGAGCGGGACGTCATCCTGCGCGAGATTGACATGGGGCGCGATGATCCCGACCACCGCCTGAGCGAAAACCTCTTTGCCACGGCGTTTCGGGAGCATCCCTACCGGCACCCGATCATCGGTCACCGCGAGGTGTTCGCGGCGATCACCCGGGACCAGTTGCTCGACTACTACCGCTCGCGGTACGTGCCGAACAACATGGTGGTGATCCTCGTCGGCGCATTCGACCCCGCGGCCGTCCGGGACACGATCACCAGGACCTTCGGAGCGGTTTCCCGGACGCGCCTGGCGCCGGTCTACGTGCCGTCCGAGCCGCTCCAGCAGGCGTATCGCGAGCTGCACCTGGTCGAGACCGTGCAGCTCACGCGGGCCGGCATGGGCTGGCAGATTCCCGGCCTGACGCATCCCGACTCCCCCGCGCTGGACCTGCTGGCCACGATCCTGGGCTGCGGGGAGAGTTCCATCCTCTGGCAGGAGATCCGGGAACGGGGACGCTGGGTGCACACGATCGACGCCCACGCGTGGAATCCGGGCACCGCCGGCCTGTTCTTTGTCTCGTTCACGTGCGAAGCCGCGAAACGGTCCGGTGCGACCGAGGCGATCGCGCGCGAGATCACGCGCCGCGCGGCGCGCGGCTTTGCCCCGGCCGTGATCGCCAAGGCGCTGCGCCAGCTGCTGGTGGGCGAGATCAACACCCGCAAGACCATGGCGGGACAGGCGGCGCGCCTCGGAGTCGCGGAGGTCGTGGTCGGCGATCTCGAGTACAGCCGGACCTATTTCGAACGGCTGCGCGGCGTCACCTCGGCGGACCTGAAGCGCGTGATCAGGCGCCACCTTGTCCCCGAACGGCTGACGGTCGTGTCCATCAATCCTTCGCCGGCCGCCGCGCCCGGGACGCCGGGCCCCGCGAAAGGTGACGCCGCGCCCGCGGGCCCGCCGGATTTCGAGGAGACGGTCCTGGTCAACGGCGCGCGGTTTCTACTCCAGCGCGAAACGAATCTGCCGAACGTGCACCTCCGGCTCGTCTTCCCGGGCGGCCCTTTGCATGAGCCGGCCGACCGCCGCGGGGCAACCGCCCTGCTGGCGACGATGCTGACCAAGGACACCCGGCGCCGGACGGCCGCCGAGGTGGCCCGGGCGATCGAGGAGGTGGGAGGATCGTTCTACCCGTTTTCCGGCAACAACAGCTGCGGGCTCGCCATCGAAGTGCTGCCCACCGACCTCGATCGCGCCCTCGAACTCCTGGCGGACGCGGTATTGACGCCGGCCTTCCGGCGCGCCCCGTTCGACGCGGAACGCGATGCGCAGCTGGCCGAGTTGCAGGAGGACGCGGATGATGTGGTGACTTTCGGCCGGAAACGCCTGCGCCGCCTCTTTTTCGGCCCGCATCCCTTCGCGGTTGACGCCGCCGGCGACGAGGCGGGACTGAGGGCCATGGCGCCCGCCGACCTCGTCGCGCTGCACCGGCGGCTGGTCGTGGCCGGCAACGCCGTGCTGGCGGTGGCGGGCGACATCGACCCGCAGCGACTCGTCCCGAAGCTGCGGAGGTTTCTCGCCCGCCTGCCGGCCGGCGAACGGCCCGCCGTGACGGGGGTCCTCTCCCGCCCGGCGGAGATCGGGGATTTCGTGGAGCGGCAGCCCCGGCATCAGGCGGTCGTGTTTCAGGCTTTTCCCGGCCCGGGTCTGCTGGCGCCGGATTTTCCCGTGAGCGAGGTGGCGGACGAGCTTTTCAGCGGGATGTCCTCGCGCCTGTTCGAACGCGTGCGGGAGGAGAAGGGACTGGCCTATTACGTGCGTTCGTCGCGGGTGGTCGGTCTCCGCACCGCGATGTTCTATTTCTTTGCCGGCACCGAGCCGGCCCGCGAGGCGGCGGTCCGGGAGGAGATCGAGGCGGAGATTGCCCGCGTCCAGGACGGTGGGGTGCAGCCCGAGGAGCTGACCCGCTGCCAGACCCGGCTGAAGGCGGCCCGGCGCATGGGGCTGCAGGCCAATTCCGCGCGCGCGATGCAGGCGGCCCTCGATGTGCTCTACGGGCTGCCGGCCAACGACTGGAAGAATTACGATGCCCGCATCGCGGCGGTCACCCGGGAGGACCTGCAGCGGTTTGCGCGGACCTATCTCCAGCGGGCGGTGCGCACGCAGCTCGTGGTGAAACCCTAGGGCGCGGGCGACCGGCCGTTCCGGTGTGGGGGCGGCGCAACGGCTTGGGCGGCCCGCCGCGCCCGGCGGGAAATGATTCCGGAAAGCGAAAAAGCCGGCGAATGGGAAAGATTGCGCTTGCATCCCCAGGGAAGAGCAATAGAGGAGTTTCTCGCTTATGAAAATCATCCCCTATGCCCCTGTTACCTGCGCGGTGGCCCTGCTCGGGCTGTCGCTCGCTTCCCCCACTCTGGCCGCGCCCGAGGAGGAGAAGATACCGGATACGGTGCTCAAGAAGTACGATGCCAATCAGGACGGAAGTCTCGATGAGGCCGAGCGGGCGGCCTGGCGGGCCGACAAGGACCGGCAGGGGGCGGCCCGCGAGGCGCGGCGTGCGGAGGAGCTCAGCCGCTACGACGCCAACAAGGACGGCAAGATCAACCGGGAGGAGCGCGCCGTGATCCAGGCCGACGAGGCCAAGGCCCGCGCCGAAAAGCAGGCGGCCCGGGCGGAGCGCAAGGCGGGAAAGGCGGCCGCCGCCGAGGCGAAGAAGATGGCCAAGTACGACAAGGACCACGACGGCAAACTCGACGAGGAGGAGACCGCCGCCCTGAGGGCCGACGAAGCGAGGTACCAGGCCGCGGCGGAAAAAAGAAAGGCCACGCTGGAGGCCAAGAAGAACGCGGCGGAAAAGCAGCCGGGCGCTGACGAACGTTAGTGATCAACGCCTGAGGCGGTGCCCGCCTCGGCGCGCGGCGGCGATGTCCGGCCGTGCGCCGGCGGGCGACCGGTCAGGCGTTCGCCTCGGGCGGCGCCGCCGCCCCGCCGCTCCATTGCAGTTTCGTGCGCACGACCGCGAAATGCGAATAGTCGACGCGCTGCGCCAGCAGCAGCTGGAGCGGGGAATTCGAAATCTCCACCGGGGCACCCTCGCAGAAGGTGAGATTGCGCTGCCCGTCCATGGCCACCAGCAGCCGCGAGTGATCGGTCCGGTTGTAAACCCTCAGCTTCACGTCGTGGCGGAAAATGATGGTGCGGTTGCTCAGGGTGTGCGGGCACACCGGCGTCATCGCGATGACATCGGCCGAGGGGTGGATCAGCGGGCCGCCCGCGGACAGGTTGTACGCCGTCGAACCCGTCGGGGTCGCGAAGATCAGGCCGTCGCAATAATAGTCGGTCACCAGTTCGTCGCCGGCGAACACCTCCAGACGCACGAGCCGGGAGTTGATCTCGTCCTTGATGAGCACGTCGTTGAGCGCGAGATCGTGCTGGCCGGGGCCGGTGGAGCAGTCGAGCAGGGAGCGGCGGGCGATCTGGTATCCCCCCGCCAGCAGGTCGGCGAAGTGCGCCCGGGCCTCGTCGGCGGAGAAAGTGGTGAGAAACCCGAGGCTGCCCCGGTTCACGCCGATGACCGGCACCTGGGCGCGAGCCGCCTCCCGAACCACGCCCAGGAGGGTGCCGTCGCCGCCGATCACGCAGCAGGCATCGAACTCCCGGAGCGATTCGGTCGCCGCGGACACGCCCGGCGCCAGCCGCGGGGCGGCCCCCGAACGGCGGGCGGTTTCCATGAGGGTGCGGGCAAGCTCGATCGCGCCGGCTTTTTGCTCGTTGACCACGAAGGCGAGGCGGCGGATCGGTTGCATGGGGGAACGGTAGGACACAAATAGCCCCGAATGAACTCTATTTCTTGCTGCCCCGGGGCATGGCCGGCCCGGCGCCCGCCTCAAGGCCGGGCGCGCAGTTTGCGCAGGCCCAGCAGGAACTCGCGGTTGCCGTCCGCGCCGCGCAACGGGGATTCCATGGTGCCGATTGACACGGCGGCGGGCAGCCGGGCCAGGGCAAAGGCAGTCACCTCGGCCAGCGCCGCCGCCTGAATGGCGGGGTCGCGGATCACGCCGCGGCCCTTGTCGGCCTCCGCCCGACCGGCCTCAAACTGCGGTTTCACCAGGGCGACGAGCACGCCGCCGGGGCGCAGGAACGGCCAGACGGCGGGCAGGACCAGGCGCAGCGAGATGAACGAGAGATCCATCACCGCGGCGTCATAGTCGTCGCGGGGCAGGTCGCCGGTCCGGAGATGGCGGGCGTTGGTCTTCTCCCGGTTGGTCACCCGGGGGTCGCGGCGGAGGCGCGCGTGGAGCTGCCCGCGGCCGACGTCGACGCAGGTCACGTCGGCGGCGCCCGCCTGCAGCGCGCAATCGGTGAACCCGCCGGTGGAGGCTCCGATGTCCAGCACGTGGGCGCCGGTCAAGTCGATGCCAAACCGCTCCAAGTAGGCCGCGAGCTTTTCCCCGCCGCGGCTCACATACCGCGGTGGCTCGTCGACGCGGAGGGCAGTGTCCGGCGGATATTCCCGGCCGGGTTTGTCGAGCCGCTCGGTCCCGCAGCGCACCCGGCCCGCCATGATGAGGGCCTTGGCTTGAGCCCGCGACGCCGCCAGGCCGTTTTGCACCAGCAGTTCGTCAAGGCGCACCTTCATGTGAGGCCGGGATCGCCGGAACGCGGAACCACGTGCGGGAACGGAACTCGGGTCGCTGATGCCGCCAGCTATCTCCGGGTGTCAAACCGCCTCCTGGGGGGCGTCGGACCGGGCGCCGGCCTGGCATTCAATGCTTCGAGGGCGGCCATTCGGCGGCAAAACGATAGCGCCCCGGCGCCAGCCGGCAGGTGACCTCGTCTTTCGTGCGCATGACCTTGGTCACGCCCGGCGCGCGCTCGATCGGTTTTCCACTCTCGGATATCCTGGCCTTTGGCGGCACCGGCAGGCGGGCGCTGGCGGAGGTGTTGGCGGGCACGGTGACCTCCCAGTCGAACCGGCGCTGGCCCGATCGCCACGCGCTGACAATTTCGCCGAACGGGGACGCCAGCCGCGCCCGCGCGGAGGAGAGATTCCCGCCGGGCTGGGGCTGCAGGCGGATGACCCGGTAGCC
Source organism: Opitutales bacterium (assembly GCA_037916645.1). Classification (GTDB taxonomy): domain Bacteria; phylum Verrucomicrobiota; class Verrucomicrobiia; order Opitutales; family Opitutaceae; genus Fen-1467. The sequence goes on from JBAIXJ010000657.1 coordinate 10,619, forward strand.
GGGATGTTCGGGGTCGATGTCGATTCCCGCGACCACCGCGTAAAGCCAGGCCCCGACCGCGCCATAGGCATAGTGGTTGAATGAATTCATCGTGGGGTCCTGAAACCCCTGGTCGCGCGTCCAGCCATCCCATCGTTCCCAGATCGTGGTGGCGCCTTGCGTCACCGGGTAAAGCCACGAGGGCCACTGCTTCTGCTGCAGCAGACGGTAGGCGACGTCGACACGGCCGATGGCGGTGAGCACGTGGGGCAGGTACGACGTGCCGACAAACCCCGTGGAGAGCTTCCAGCCGCGTTGTTCAATGTCCCTGGTCAGGTCCGCGGCGACGCGGGGGCGCAGCTTCGGAGGCACCAGGTCAAAATGCAGCGCGAGGACGCGCGCCGTCTGGGTGCCACCGGCGATGTCGCCGTCCCGCGTCACGAACTTGCGCTGGAAGGCCGCGCGCACGGCCTCCGCGAGCGTGCGATGGGTCCTGGCCTCGGCCTTCTTGTGGAGCACCTCGGCCATCTGGGCGACGAGCCGCGCGCTGTAGGCGAAGAAGGCGGTCCCGATGAGCTCGCGGGGCGTCCCCCCCTCCATGTGACCGCTGTCGTCGAGGGCCAGCCAGTCGCCATAGCCCGCGAAACCGTCGGCCGTTTTCTCGCGGATCAGGCCCGGATTCGCCGCCCGGAGTTCCGCGACAAAACGGGCGCAGGCCGGAAAGTGCCGTTCGAGCAGGCGGAGGTCGCCAAAGCACTGATACACGGTCCAGGGGCAGACGACCAGCGCATCCGCCCAGGCGGGCCCCCCGTCGGGGTGCAGGTCATCGGTTGCGGGCGCGACGGCCGGGACGGTGCCCGTTCCGGTCTGGGCGTCGGCCAGGTCCTGGATCCATTTGGCGAAGAAGCCCGCCACCCCGAGGTTGAACGCCGCCGTGCGGGCAAACACCTGCGCGTCGCCCGTCCAGCCGAGGCGCTCATCGCGCTGCGGGCAGTCGGTCGGAACGTCGAGGAAATTGCCGCGCTGGCTCCACTGGATGTTCTTCTGCAGCTGGTTGACCAGCGGGTCGGAGCAGGAGAATTCGCCCGTCGCCGGGAGGTCCGAGTGCAGCACGACGCCGGTCACCTCCTCGATCTCCACCTGCGGGCCCCGGGTCTGGAGCTCGAGGTAACGAAAGCCGTGAAATGTGAACCTCGGCTCAAACGTCTCGCCGCCGGGGTCGCCGCGCAGGGTGAAATGATCCGTGGCGCGCGCGGTGCGCAGGTTCGCCAGATACGGCCGGCCGTCCTTGTCGAGCATCTCGGCGTGGCGCAGGGTGATCGTGGCGCCGGCGGGACCTTTCACCCGGATCCGGGCGCGTCCGACCATGTTCTGGCCCACATCGTAACAGCGGACGCTGAACTGGTGCCGGTCGGGGTTGCTGGCATTGTGCAGGCGGGCCTTCAGCACGTGCTGGATCCGGATCGGCGGACCGCGCATGGCATCCAGGGCGACACCGTTGCCGTTGGCCACGCGGGCCGGCTGCCAGCTGCGGTCGTCGAAGCCCGGCCGGTCCCAGCCCACGAACTCGAGGCGCGCATCGTAGCTCTCGCCCATCAGCAGGTCGCTTTCCAGCAGCGGGCCGTAGGCGAATTTCCAGGTGGAGTCGGTGCCGATCACGTCGGTGCGGCCGTCGAGATACTCGATGACCAGCTGCGCGAGGAACCGCGGGCGTTCGCCGTACAGCTGGCGGCCGCGCCAGGCCACGTGACCGCAGTACCAGCCGTCGCCCAGGATCGCGCCCAGGGTGTTGTCGCCCACCACCAGCATGGGCGTGGCGTCGAAGACCTGATAATGCACCCGCTTGCGGTAGTCGGTCCACCCCGGCGCCAGCTGCAGGTCGCCGATCCGCTGGCCGTTGAGCTGGACTTCATAGAGGCCCAGGGCCGTGGCGTAGAGGCGGGCGCGAGCCACGCGGGCGCCGACGAAAAAGGTCTTGCGGAGGTACGGCGCCGGGACGCTCGTCCAGCGCCCGCCCGTGAGCGTGCCCATGATCCACTGGGCCCGCCAGTCGTTGCGCTCGAGCAGGCCCATTTCCCAGAATGCGCGTTCGGTCGACTCGGTGGCGCGGCCGCGTTCGTCCCACACCTTCACCCGCCACCAGGCACGCTGGCGCGAGCGCAGCGGTTTGCCGGCGTAGGCAATCTGCGTGGACGCACTGGAAACGACTTTCCCGCTGTCCCACAAATCCGCCGCCCCCGCCTGGACCGACGAAACCAGAATCTGGTAGGCGGTCTGGCCTGCCCCGCGGCGGTGCTCGGTCTCCAGCCACCAGCTCAAGCGCGGCTGACGCTCATCGATCCCGAGCGGATTCTCGAAGTATTCGCAGCGCAGATGGACAGGACGACAAACAGCTTGGGGCATGTGGAGTCGGAAGGCCTGGGAAGGCCTGGCATCCGGCCACCATGGCGCGGCAGCGGATTACAGGCGGGGGGGCGGGAACATGGCAGTGCGGGGGCCAATGGTCGAGATTTCTGTCGCCCAGGCCGGTCCCGGATGGCGATTTGCGTCATTTAGAAGCAGAAACGAACCGGTGCTTAAGTTTTGCATCATATGGGGAAACAGCACGTTAGGGAACACATCGCCGATCGGGCGTGGTTCCCTTGGGGCCTGCGAGACGGGTTCTCGTCGGGGCCGGACGCCCAGGGGCATCCATCTCGGTCACGGAAAATTGGTTACGCGAGCAGGCGCTGCCGGGCCGGCGACCAACAGGTGGTGCGGCCGCCGATGATCGCCCGCTGGAGCCGGACGCCGGTCAGCGGGCAGCGACCCCCATCCTCCCAGCGATGGTGAAACAGCCAGGTCAAGGGAATCCGGATATTGAGCGCCGCCGGCGTTTGGTCGCCGCGGCCCGCGTTGGCGGCCAGCGCGAGGCGGCTGACCCGGCGGCATTCCCGCCAGACGGCCCGGATCTCGGCCGGAGCCAGTGACCCGGCGCGGCGTCGCGGGTGAATCGCGGCCCGCCAGAGAATCTCGTCGGCCATCCAGTTGCCGATGCCCGGGAATCGTTCTTGCAGGAGGAGGACCGCCTTGATCGGCGCCCGCTGACGCCGCCGGAGGAAGGCCGCCACGGCTTCGACGGTGAACGCGCCCGACAGGATCGGCGGCGGCAGCCGGGTCCACCAATCGGGCGGATGCGGGCCGACGGTGAACCGGACGCGGCCGAACATGCGCGGATCGGTGAACACGAGGCGGTGCCGCCGTTGCACGAGCAGCAGGTGGTCGTGTTTGTCCGGCGCGTAGTCGGCGGGCGCGAGGCGCAACTCGCCGGTCATGCCGAGGTGCAGCCCGAGCCACCGGCCGCCGCTGAAACGGAAGAGCATCTGCTTGGCCGCCGCCGCGGACGACAGCAGCCGGGCACCCCGCAGTTGGCGCTGGAGCCGGCGCACGTCGCACTCCCGGAAGATCCGGGCGGACGGGTGAAGCTGAACGCTGCGAACCCGTTGCCCGAGCCCGGGATTCCATTGTTTGCGGTAGAACTCGACTTCGGCGAGCTCGGGCATGCCAGGTTGGGCCTACGCCAGAGTGGCCACGAAAGCGGCGAGCGTGTCGAACACGGGCACAGCGTGCCGGGCGACCTCGGGCAGGGTGGCGGGGTCATTCCTGCCGGTGCGGACCACCACCGGCTGGATGCCCGCGTTGAGCGCTGCCTGGATGTCGGCGGCGCTGTCGCCGACCATGAAGCAATGGGCCGGATCGAGGTGGTGCAGCGCGATCATCTCCAGGATGTATTTCGGGGAGGGCTTGCGATAGACCACCGGCTGGCCCGGCGCTTCCGGGGCGATGCAGATGTCGGCAAACACCGGCGGGGGCCCGCCCAGCAGCGTCTCGAGCCGGGCGTTCACGCGCTGGGCGTCAGCCAGGGTGTGGAATCCCCGGCCGATGCCCGATTGGTTGGTGAAGAGAAACAGCCGGTAGCCCAGCTCGCGGGCGCGGCGCACCGCCCCGGACACCCCGGGCAGCAGCTCCACCCCCTCCGGCTCCGCGAGGTAGACCTTGTCGACGATCAGCGTGCCGTCGCGGTCGAGAAAGAGCGCCTTGGACATGGAGGAAGGAAGACGGGCGGCGGGCGTGGCCCCGGCGCCCAGGCTACGCGTGACTGAGATGGGCGAGCAGCTCTTCCGGGGTAACCGTGGCGGTGCCGACTTTGCCGACCACGACGCCGGCCGCGGCATTCGCAAAATGCGCCGCGGTTTCGAGGTCCGCGCCGGCCGCCAGGGCCAGTACCAGGCCGGCGATGGAGGTGTCGCCGGCGCCGGACACGTCGAAAACCTCACGCGCGGCCGTCGGGATGGTCGTCAGCACCCGGCCGCCCTCACAGAGCAGCATGCCGTCCTCGCTGAGGGTCACCACGAGGTAGCGCGGATGGTACCGTTCCTGGATGCGGGCGCAGATTTCCGCCGCGGGAAAGGGCTGCCGCGGATCCCAGTCCACGCCCCCCAGCTCGGCCGCCTCCCGGCGGTTGGGCGTCAGCAGGTCGAGGCCGGGGAAGCGGAGCTTGCGGCGGGGCTTCGGATCCAGCGCGATGAACTTGCCGGCGCTCCGCGCCAGCCGGGTCAGCGTGGCGACGAGCTCGTCGGTCAGCAGCCCCTTCGCATAGTCGGAGAGGATGACGGCGTCGCACCGCTTGATCTCGGCCCGCAGCAGCGCCGCCACCGCCCGGGGCTCGACCGCATAGTCGTCCGGGGAGGATTCGCGGTCGAGGCGGCAGAGCTGCTGGTGCTGGGCGACGACCCGGGCCTTGATGATGGTCTGGCCTTTCCCGGGCAGGTTGACGCTCTTGATGCCGTGGCGGGCCAGGATGCCGGCCAGCATGCGCCCGGGCTCGTCGGCGGCGATGCAGCCGGCGACGGTCGCGCGCGCGCCGAGGGCCACGAGATTGAGCGCCACATTGGCGCCCGCCCCGGCCGTGTACGAGTCCCGCTGGATGTGCACCACGGGCACCGGTGCCTCCGGTGAGATGCGCGTGGCGTCGCCCCAAAGATAGTGGTCCAGCATCACGTCGCCGACGACGAGGATGCGGAGGCGGGTGATCTTTTTCAGCAGGGCGCGGGCCTTGGCGGGTGCGATGGACATCAGCGGAGCTCCCAGTCGTAGTGATAGTGCGACAGCAGCCGCGGCCGGCCGGGCGTGACCTGCACCACGTCCTCGATGCGGCACGCGCCGAGTCCGGGGTAGTAGAGGCCGGGCTCGACGGTGACGACCGCGCCGTTCTTCAGTTCGTAATTCACGGTGCCGGCGACGCGCGGCGGCTCGTGCACCGCGAGGCCCAGGCCGTGGCCCAGGCCGTGGAAAAAGCCCACCGACCCGCGCGGCGTGTGCCGGGTGGCGTAGCCCTGCTCGTTGAAATAGGCGGCCACCCGGTTGTGGATCTCGCGGCCGATGAGGCCCGCCCGGATGGCGCGGAGGGCCAGTTGTTGTCCGGCCCGCACGGTCGCCACCAGGCGCCGCTGGGCGTCCGACGCCCGGCCGCGGAGGAAGGTGCGGGTCATGTCGCCGTGGTAGCCGTGGGCGGTGACCCGCGGGAAAACATCGACGATGACCAGCTCCTGGGCCCGGACCGGCCCGTGCCCGCTGGCGTGGGGATCGCAGGCCTGGTCGCCCGCGGCCGCAATGGTCTCGAGCGACACCCCGCCGGCGGCGAGGCAGGCGGTTTCGATGGCGAACTTGAGGTCCTCGGAAGTCAGCTTGCGGCCCTGCCAGAGGAGCCAGCGCCCGCGGATGCGCGTCCGGCGGAGCAGCGCCTCGGCCGCGGCGATGCCGGCCGCGGCGCAGCGGTTGCCGTCGCGGATGGCCGCCGCTTCCGCGGCGCGCTTGATCTCGCGCTCGGGGAAGAGCATGCCGCCCGCGGGCATGAGCTTGAGGCCGTAGCGCACGAGCTTGAACGCCACGCCGGCGGGGAAATCGTCCGGGATGGTGAACGCCTGGATCCGGTACCGGGCTGCGAGCAGCAGGATGACCTCGGCCGGGCCGATCCGCTGGTCGGGCCAGCGTTTCCGGGCCAGTTCATGCCAGGGCTCAAGAGCCAGCACGGTGTCAAAGGCCGATTCCTTTTTCAGGCGCCCGAACTCCAAGGCGCTGACCACGCACACCTTGCGCCGGCCGGCGCGGAACGAGATGAACGGGTCGGGCACCGCGGCGCGGCCGAAATAGCGCTGGTCGGGGTTGACGGTGGAATCCGCGTAAAGCAGGGGAGGGGGTTGAACCACGGCGAGAGGAGGATTGAATTGGGGCGGACGGCGGATTACCCACGAAACGCGCGGAAAACGCAAAGATGTTTTGGTCATCACTTGTCCGGACCATTTGGAAACCGATCGCGGCGGCCGTCGGGGCGGCCCTGCTGCCGGCGGCGTGCGCCCGCTCCGGCCCGGCGGACGCGGCGACACACAAGACCGTCGCCGACTGGTTCGCGGTCAAGGTGGGCGACCGGACCGTGCAGATGCAGCTCGCGATCTATGATCCCGAGATGGAGCTCGGCCTCATGCGGCGGCGCGACCTGGGACCGGACCAGGGGATGCTGTTTGTCTACCGCGTGCCGACGAAGATGAGTTTCTGGATGCGGAACACGCCGCTGCCGCTCGATATCGGTTTCTTCGGCCGCGATGGCGTCCTGCAGGAAATCTATCCCATGTACCCGTTCGACGAGACGCCGGTCCGCTCCCGGAGCGCGGAGCTCCAGTTCGCCCTCGAGATGAACCAGGGGTGGTTCGGGTCCCATGGCATCAAGCCGGGGGCGCACCTCGATCTGGCCGCCCTCCGGGAGGCGCTCAAGGCGCGGGGCGCGGAGCCTGCCGACTTCGGGCTGCCGTAGGACTCGCGCTCCGCCGCGCGGCGGCCGCGGCCGCGTTTCACAGCGTTTTGGCGGGGATGGGTCTTGCCGCCGTTTGCGCAAGGCTTCCATGATCGGCGCGTCCACCGGGAAATCCAGCCTTCCTGCGCGCACGATGCGGCACCAGCCTCCACCGCCAGTCACGTCCCTGAAGCTACCCCGCATTCTGGTGGTGGGCGACATTCACCATGAATGGGAGCGGGCCGAGGCCCTCCTGCAGAACCTGCGTCCACGGTACGACCAGGCCGTGCTGCTCGGCGACTACTTTGACGATACGGGCGACAGCGCCCAGATGGCGGCGGCCACGGCGCGGTGGCTGGCCCGTTCCCTGGCCCGCCCGGAGCGGATTCATCTCCTCGGCAACCACGACCTCAGCTACATCTTCCCCACCAACGCCCACCTGTGGACCCCGGATTTCTCGGGCGAGAAATGCCTCGCGATCGAGGAGGAACTGAAGGCGGCGCCGATCAAGCAGCTGCGCCTCGCGTGGGCGGCGGCCGGTTGGCTGTTCAGTCACGCGGGCTTCAACGGACGGATCGCCGCGGGCGCCACGGCGGCGGCGCTGGCGCGGCGGGCCAACGCCCTGCTGCCGAAGCTGGCGGAGGATCGCTACGAGCCGTGGGTCGCACCCGGCCGGGCCCGCGGCGGCCTCGAAAAGATCGGCGGCATCACCTGGCTGGACTGGGAGCGCGAATTCACGCCGGTCAGCGGCCTGAACCAGGTGGTCGGACACACGCCCACGCCCGCGGCCATCCTGGGGCGTCATCTCCGGGCCGACGGGAAGGACGTCACGGTCATCATTCCGGCGCGGGGCCGGCAGACCCGGCTGGGCCTCGATCCGGCCGAGGGCTGGAGCAGCGTCAACTGGTGCCTCGACACCGGGCTGGATCTGGTCGCCATCCTGCACGACCAGAAACTCACGGCGGTGCGGATCGGTGCCAACGGCGCGGTGCTGGAGCGCGGGCGTTGACCCGGGCCCCCGGGCTCAGCCGGCCGGGTGCGCGGCGGCGCGTCGCTCGATGCGCCAGCCGGCCCAGCTCATCAGGGCGCCGATCCCGAAGGTCGAGAGCGCGACGGCGCAGATCTTGCCCGCGTGACGTCCTGGATGACGAGGCTCGCCGCCAGGGAAGGGGCGCGCAACGGAAGGACGCTCATGGCGGGGCAGGGGGTATCGGCGGCGGCGCAAAGGCGTGGCCGGCGCTCACCGCCACTGGAAAACCGCCGTCAGCAGGCCCGGCCGGGCCGCGCGCAGGGCGGAATAGATCCGCGGCGCCTCCGTCGGCCGGCAGACCTCGCTGATCAGGTCGCGGGTCTTCAGCCGGCCCTCGGCCAGGAAGCGCAGGACGGCGACGGCGTCGCGCGGCTGGTTGTCGCGGGGGAAATGGACGGCGAGCTCGCGGTAGAACGCCTCGTGGTAGTCGAAGATCACGTCCGCCGCGTAGCTGCCCTGGATGACGAGCCGCGTCGGCGCGG
>JBAIXJ010000658.1:0-2080 GCA_037916645.1 Opitutales bacterium
ACTTTCCCTTCTCCTGGGGTTGAGAGAATTGCCGCGCCGCGCGCGGCGAAACGACCGCCTTTTGCGCGAAGGCCTACTGCTTGGCCGACGGCAACTTCGAAACCCGCCGCAGCGACACCGTCAGGCCTTCGAGCTGATAGTGCGGCCGCAGATAGAACTTGGAGCTGTAATAACCGGGGTTGCCTTCGATCTCCTCGACCACGACCTCGGCGCCGGCGAGCGGCTTGCGCGCCTTGTCGAGTTCGGTTGCAGTGGCGGGGTTGTTCTCGACGTAGCGGCCGATCCAGTTGTTGAGCCACGTCTGCATGTCGGCACGTTCCTTGAACGAGCCGACCTTGTCGCGCACGATGCACTTGAGGTAGTGAGCGAAGCGGCACACTGCGAAAAGATAGGGCAGCCGTGCGCCGAGATTGGCGTTGGCCGTGGCGTCTGCGTCGGCGTACTCCGCCGGCTTGTGCAGCGACTGCGCACCGATGAACGCCGCGAAGTCGGTGTTCTTCTTGTGCACCAGCGGCATGAAGCCGTTCTTCGCCAGCTCGGCCTCGCGCCGGTCGCTGATCGCGATCTCGGTCGGGCACTTCATGTCGACGCCGCCGTCATCGGTGGGGAACGCGTGCACCGGAAGCCCCTCGACCGCGCCGCCCGACTCGATGCCGCGGATGCGCGAGCACCAGCCGAACTCCTTGAACGACCGGTTGATGTTGACCGCCATCGCGTACGAGGCATTGGCCCACGCGTAGTTGCGGCTGTTGGCGCCCGCCGTGTCTTCCTCGAAGGCGAACTCCTCGATCGGATTCGTCTTCGCGCCGTACGGTGCGCGCGCCAGGAAGCGCGGCATTGCGAGCCCGATGTAGCGCGAGTCCTCGGATTCGCGCAGCGAGCGCCATGCAGCGTGCTCGGGCGTCTGGAAGATCTTGGTCAGGTCGCGCGGGTTGGCGAGTTCCTGCCACGACTCCATCAGCAGCACGCTCGGGTCGGCGCCGGTGATGAGCGGGGTGTGCGACGCGGCGCAGATCTGCCCCATCTGGCCCAGCAGCTCGACGTCGGGCGCGCTGTGGTCGAAGTAATAGTCGGCCACGAGCGCACCGAAGGGCTCGCCCCCGAACTGGCCGTACTCTTCCTCGTAGATCTTCTTGAAGAGCGGGCTCTGATCCCAGGCGGCGCCCTTGTACTTGCGCAGTGTCTTGTGCAGCTCGCCCTTGGAGATGTTGAACACCTTCACCTTGAGATGTTCGTCGCTTTCGGTGTTGGAGACGAGGTAGTGCAGCCCGCGCCAGGCGCTTTCGAGCGCCTGGAAGTCTTCGTGATGGATGATCTTGTTGAGCTGCTCGGTGAGCTTGCGGTCGATCGCCGCGATCATCGACTCGATGGTCTTGAGGACGTCGTCCGAGACCAGGGCCGTTTGCGAGAGCGCCTGTTCCGCGAGCGTTCGCACCGCGGTTTCGACGGCCTCCTGCGCCTTGTCCGACTTGGGCTTGAATTCCTTGCGCAGCAACGCAGCGAATTCGCCGCCCTCGGCCGTGGTCTCTACCGCTGCCGACGTTGCCTGGGTCTTTGCTTCAGCCATTGGCGCCACCTTCCTGGTTTCCTTCGGCCGCGGGCTTCGGCGACGACGCCAGTGCCTGCAACAGGGCCGGGTCCTGCAGCAACTTGGCGATCAGGTCTTCGGCCCCCGTCTTGCCGTCCATGTAGGTGAGGAGGTTCGACAGCTGGGTGCGGGCGTCCAGGAGCTTCTTCAGTGCGTCCACCTTGCTCGCCACCGCGGCGGGGGAGAAGTCGTCCATGCTCTCGAAGGAGATGTCGACGGCGATGTTGCCCTCCCCGGTGAGGGTGTTGGGCACCTGGAACGCGACCCGCGGCTTCATCGCCTTGAGGCGTTCGTCGAAGTTGTCGACGTCGATGGAAAGGAACTTCCGGTCGGCCACCGGGGCCAGGGGCTCCGCGGGCTTGCCCGAGAGGTCGGCCAACACGCCCATCACGAAGGGGAGCTGTATCTTCTTCTCCGCTCCGTAGAGCTCCACGTCGTACTCGATCTGAACACGCGGGGCCCGATTTCGGGCGATGAACTTCTGACTGCTCG
>JBAIXJ010000659.1:0-8011 GCA_037916645.1 Opitutales bacterium
CGGCCCTGCCGCGCTGAGCCATGTTTCTTTCGCCTCCGCCTGTCTTGGTCCCTGGAACTTGATCCTTGGTCCTTGGCGGCGCTTCGCCGCCTTTGCTATGCTGGTGGGCTGAACTTACTTGTGCTAAGGTACGGGCATGCCAGCTGACGTGCAGAGCCCCCAACCGCCGGGGCCGGATCCCATTTTGCGCCTGTCCCGCGCCTTCATGGAGGCGCGAGTGCTGCTGTCCGCCGCCGAACTTGACCTGTTCACCCAGGTCGCGCGCCGGCCCGGCACCGCGGCGGACCTGGCCCAGGCGCGGCGCTGGCAGGTCCGGCCGCTGACGGTGCTCCTCGACGCCCTGGTCGCCATGGCGCTGCTGGAGAAACACGAGGGCGTCTACTTCTGTCCGCCGGAGATCGCGGGCAAGCTGTCGGCGGACAGCCCGGATTCGCTGCTGGCCAGCGTGCTCCATGCGGCCGACCTGTGGGAGAACTGGTCCGGCCTCACCGCGCTCGTGGCGGGCGGCAAGCCCGGCGCGCCAACCCGGCTGGACTATGTGCGGGCCTTCATCGGGGCCATGCATGTCACGGCGCGCCACCTGGCGCCGCGCCTCGTGGCGGCCGTCAATCCCGCGGGCGCCCGGCGCCTGCTGGATCTGGGCGGAGCCTCGGGCACCTACACCATGGCGTTCCTCGACGCGGTGCCCGACCTGGAGGCCACGCTGTTCGATCTGCCCGACGTGATCCCGCTGGCCCGCGAGCGGCTGGAGGCCGCGGGCTATCTCGACCGCGTGACCCTGGTCCCCGGCGACTACCTGACCAATCCCCTCCCCGGCGGGCATGACCTCGCGTGGCTGTCGGCGGTGATCCACTCGAACGGCCCGGAGGAGAACTTCGCGCTCTACCGCAAGGTCTGCGGCGCGCTCGTGCCGGGCGGACGGATCATCATCCGCGACCACGTGATGAATCCGGATCGCACGGGCCCGCGGGCCGGCGCCCTGTTCGCGATCAACATGCTCGTCGCCACCCGCGCCGGCGGCACCTACACCTTCGACGAGATCGCCGACGCCCTCCGCCGCGCCGGCTTCACCGACGTCCGCCAGCTGCAGACCGGCGACGCGATGGACGCGCTGGTGGAGGCGCGCAAGCCGGGATGATGGATTCCAGGCGGCGGACCTCCCTTCACCACGGATCACGCGGATGGGCACGGATGGTCCGGAAGAGCGTGCGGCGGTGGTGGGCTTCGTTGGCCACCGGCCCCGTTTGGAACTTGGCTCCGGTTCCTTGGAACCTGGGACCTGATCCTTGGAACTTGGCGGGCCGATTGGTGCTCCCCCGCGTGCCAGCTCTTGTTACTTGATACTTGGTACCTGGCACTTGGGCGACCCGGGGCCGCCAACAGGCTTGTGCTCCGGCGCCGCCGCCGCAGAATGGCGCCTGCCGCGAGCGCGCGCACCCGCGCGCCGCCGACTCCGTTCGCGGCGCTCCAGCTGAGACTCCCGCCATGACCAAGAGCTCCAGCGCGCAGGCCCGGCCGGTGGGCCGCCGCGCCGAAGATGTCCGCACCGGTCTCAGTCCGCGCACCATCGCGCGGGCTTTTTGTGACAACCTGTTCTACGTCCAGGGGCGGTTTCCGAAGGTGGCCACGCCGTACGACCGCTTCATGGCCCTCGCCTACACCGTGCGCGACCGGCTGCTCCAGCGGTGGATCCGCACGGCCGAGACCTACTACGAACGCCGGAGCCGCACGGTCTGCTATCTCTCCGCGGAGTTTCTGCTCGGCCCGCAGCTGGGCAAGAACCTGCTCAACCTCGGCATCTATGACGCCGCCGCCGAGGCCATGCGGAGCCTCGGGCTCGACCTCGAGGAGATCCTCGAGCAGGAGGAGGAGCCCGGACTCGGCAACGGCGGCCTCGGCCGCCTCGCCGCCTGCTACCTCGACAGCCTGGCCACGCTCGAGATTCCCTCGATCGCCTACGGCATCCGCTACGAATTCGGCATCTTCGACCAGGTCATCCGCGACGGCTGGCAGGTCGAGGTCACCGACCAGTGGCTCCGCCTCGGCAACCCGTGGGAGCTCGCGCGCCCGCAGCTGACGTTCGACGTCAAGTTCGGCGGCCACACCGAGGCATCGACCGAAAACGGCGAGTACCGCGTGAAGTGGGTCCCGCATCACGTGGTCCGCGGCATGGCGTACGACACGCCGATCGTCGGCTACGGCGTCAACACGGCCAACTTCCTGCGCCTGTGGCGGGCCGTGGCCACCGAGTCGTTCGACTTCCGCGCCTTCAACACCGGCGACTATTACGGCGCCGTGATGGAGAAGATCGTCTCGGAGAACATCACCAAGGTCCTCTACCCGAACGACGACCTGCCCCAGGGCAAGCAGCTCCGCCTCCAGCAGCAGTACTTTTTCGCGTCCTGCGCGCTCCAGGACATGATCCGCCTGCACCGGCAGACGGCCGCCGGCCTGACCGATTTCCACCGCAAGTTCGCGGTGCAGCTCAACGACACCCACCCGGCCATCGCCGTGGCGGAGCTCATGCGGCTGCTCGTGGACGAGCACCACGTGGGCTGGGACCAGGCGTGGGAGGTCACGCAGAACACCTTCGGCTACACGAACCACACGCTGCTGCCCGAGGCGCTGGAGCGCTGGCCGATTCCGCTGTTCGGCAGCCTCCTGCCGCGCCACCTCGAGATCATCTACGAAATCAACCGGCGCTTCCTCGACGAGGTCCGCCTGCGTCATCCGGACGACACCGACCGCCTCCGCCGGCTCTCCCTGATCGACGAGAGCGGGGTCCGGTATGTGCGCATGGCGCACCTGGCCACGGTCGGCAGCAAGGCGGTCAACGGCGTCGCCGGCCTCCACAGCGAGCTCCTGCGCCAGGGAGTCCTGCGGGATTTCCACGAGTTTTCGCCGGAGAAGTTCAACAATGTCACCAACGGCATCTCCCCGCGGCGTTTCCTCCTCCTCAGCAACCCGCGCCTGGCGCGGTTGATCACGGAGCGGATCGGCGCCGGCTGGGTCCGCGACCTCGACCAGCTGCGTCAGCTCGAGCCCCTGGCGGAGGACGCCGGGTTCCGGCGGGAGTGGCGCGAGGTGAAGGGGCAAAACAAGGCCGCGCTGGCCCGCTTCATCCTGGAGCGCACCGCGGTCGAGGTCGATCCGGGCACCCTGTTCGACATCCAGGTCAAGCGCCTGCACGAGTACAAGCGCCAGCACCTGAACCTGCTCCACGTCATCACGCTCTACAACCGCCTGCGGCGCGATCCCGGGGCGGAGGTGACGCCGCGCACCGTCATCTTCGGCGGCAAGGCCGCGCCGGGCTATTACCTGGCCAAGCTCATCATCAAGCTGATCCACGCCGTCGCGGCGCGGGTGAACGCGGATCCGCTGCTCCAGGGCCGCCTGCGCGTCGCCTTCGTGCCCGACTTCAACGTCCAGAACGCCCAGCGGATCTATCCGGCCGCGGATCTCTCCGAGCAGATCTCGACCGCCGGCATGGAGGCCTCCGGCACGGGCAACATGAAGTTCGCCCTCAACGGCGCGGTGACCATCGGCACGCTCGACGGGGCCAACGTCGAGATCCGCGACGAGGTGGGGCCGGAGAATTTCTTCCTCTTCGGCCTGGACGCCGCGGAGGTGCAGCAGCTGAAGGCCCGCAACTACCGCCCGCGCGACCACTACGAGGCGGATGCCCGCCTCCGGGAGGCGGTCGACCAGATCGGGACCGGGTTCTTCTCGCCCGAGCAGCCGGACCTGTTCCAGCCGCTCGTGAACACGCTGCTCGGCTGCGATCCCTTCATGCTGATGGCCGATTATGCGGCCTACGTGGATTGCCAGGACCGGGTCGGCCGCGCGTACCGCGACGCCGACGCCTGGACGCGCCTGTCGATCCTCAACACGGCCCGCGTCGGCTATTTCTCCTCGGACCGCGCGATCCGCGACTATTGTGATCGGATCTGGCATGCGACGCCCGAACCCATCACGCTCAACGAGACGCCGGACTAGCCGGCGTCCGACGCACGCGCCATGCCCGCCCAAATCATCAGCGTCACCCATCCGGTCGGCCAGGCCCTGGAGCGGGTGAAGGTGGTCCTGTTCCGACCGTTCGACGCCGCCAAATGGTTCACCATCGGGTTCTGCGCCTGGCTGGCGACGCTCGGCCGGCAGCGAGGCGTCAACTTCAACACCGGCTTCCACGATTCCGGCAAGGTCGACGCCGACCGGATCCGCGAAACGATCTGGCACGTCCGCGACTACGTGGTCACCCATCTCTACTGGATCATCCCGGTGGCAGCGGTGCTGCTGGCGTTCTTCCTGGCCGTCTGGGTGTGCGTCACCTGGCTCAACTCCCGCGGCGCCTTCATGTTCCTGCACTGCGTGGCGTGCAACCGGTCCGCGGTGGCCGAGCCCTGGCGGCAGTACCGCCGCGAAGGGAACAGCCTCTTCGCCTTCCGCCTTGGGCTGGGCCTGCTCTCGATGGCGGTGACGCTGCCGGGGGTGATCCTGGCGGCCGGGCTGCTTCTGCGGATGTTTCTCGCGGACGCCTGGGACACCGGCGGCATCCTGCGCGCGCTGGGCCTCGGGCTGGCGGGTGCCGGCTGGATAATGCTGGTCGGCCTCGTTCGCAAATTGACGAACGACTTCACGGTGCCGGTCATGTACCGGCGGCGCGCGGGCTGGCGGGACGGCTGGAAGGCGGTCCTGCACCTGCTCTCGACCTACCCCGGCGAAATCCTCGTCTACCTCCTCTTCCAGATCGTGCTGGCCGTCATCATCGCGATGCTGGTCATCGCGGTGGTGATCGCGACCTGCTGCCTCGCGGGGTGCATCATGGCCCTGCCCTATCTGGGCACCGTCCTGCTGCTGCCGGTCCTCGTGTTTTCCCGCTCGTATTCGCTCTACTACCTCGCGCAATTCGGGGCGGACTGGGACGCCTTCCTGCCGGCGGAGCCGCCAGTGGGGGGGAGCGCGGGCCCGTCCACGCCGCCATCGGCCGTCGCTCCCGCCAGCCCATCGGCGCCGTGATGCCGGTGCGGGCGTCGGCCGCCGATGTGGTTCTCGCCGTTAGCTGAATGAACTGCGCGCCGGTGCTGTTTGTCATTTAATAGATGACATCCCGGCTGAGCGGACTCTGTTCTCTCCCGGGGAAAGCGGCCGGCGGATTCACGCCCGGGGGTGCGCCTGGTCGTAGATCTTCTTCAGGTGGGCGACGCTTACGTGGGTATAGATCTGGGTGGTGGCCAGATTCACATGCCCGAGCAGCTCCTGCACGAGGCGCAGGTCGGCGCCCGCGTTCAGCAGGTGCGTGGCGTAGCTGTGCCGCAGCTTGTGCGGCGTGATGTCGCGCGGCAGGTCCGCCAGCGCGAGGTATTTCTTCAGCCGCAACTGGACCTGCCGCACCGGCAGGCGCTGCAGGCGGGCCCCCACGAGCACTGGCGCGCCGGTCGACGTGTCCCGGGCGAACTCGTCGCGCCATTTCACCAGGACCGCCATCGCGACCCGGCCGAGCGGGCACAGCCGCTCCTTGCGGCCCTTGCCCAGCACCCGGGCCACGCCCCGCTCGAAATCAACCTGGCCGTAGTTCAATCCGACGAGTTCGCTCACCCGCAGCCCGCCGCCGTACAGCAGCTCCATGATCAGCCGGTCGCGCCAGGCGGTGAACGCGTCGAGGCTGCCGTTTTCCAGCAGCCGTTGCGGCCCGGCGAGCAGGGTGACCATTTGTTTCTCGGTCAGAAATTTCGGCAGCGGCCGGTCGAGCCGCGGCAACGGGACGCCGGTGAGCGGATTGCGCGACAGCCGCCCGCGCCGCAGCCAGAAGCGGCAGAACGAGCGCAGGCCGGAGACATGGTTGTGAAGTGTGCGGCGGCTGAAACGCCGCTGGCCCTCGATGATGTAGTCCCGCATCTCCCGCGGCGTGAGCCGGGTGAGATCCCGGTCCCCCTGCCCGCCGTCGGCGCGCCAGCGCCAGAAGTCCTCGAACGCCTGCCGGTAATTGCGCACCGTGTGGGGCGAGTAGTGGCGTTCCTTCTCCAGGTGCGCCAGGAAAGGCTCGAGCCATTCCTTCACCACGGCGGCCGGCAGCGGAGCTGGCGCCTGTTGCGGCGGCTTTTCCATCCCCGGAAGCCTAGACGGAATTCAGCAGCCCGGAAGCCAAGAAACTTGCAGGCGGCACGGCCCAAAATGTTCGTCTGGTTCTGCCGTCGAAAGCGGTAGGCGGCCAGCTTCAGCCTTCGCCAAGGCTTCGGCTGACAGGCGCTGGCGCCGGAATGCGCGAGCAAGCCCGCGGCCTACAGATGTGGGATGTCAGGACGACGTGGGGGCACCGGTAGGGGACGCCTCGACCCGCTTCTCGATCTCCGCCATCAGCCGCGATGTCGCCTGGCGCAGCGCCCCTTCGGGGTCGAGCCCCTTCGCCCGGCTCGCGGCCGCCAGCTCGAACAGCGCCCGGCCCAGGGAGGCCTCGTCCAGCCCGGCGCCGAGCTGCCGGATGCGCCCGCCGTCCACCAATCCCTCCGCCGGCAGCTTCTTCTGCTCAATCTGCTTCCAGACCGCCTCGGCGTACATCAGGGCCGGCAGCTGCGGCGGCAGGTGCTTGAAAACCGCCCCAGTCGTCGCCCGCCCGTTTTTCTTCTCAGTCTTTTTGATCGCGTCCCACTGCACCAGCACCTGCTCGGAGGTCTGCAGGCGGTTGGGCCCGAACACGTGCGGATGCCGGCGGACCAGCTTCTCGTTGATCTCGCGGGCCACGTCCTCGAGGTCGAAGTCCCCCCGCTCGGCGGCGAGCTGCGCGTGGAAGATCACCTGCACCAGCACGTCGCCGAGCTCCTCCCGCATGTGCGGCAGGTCGAGCCGGTCGATCGCGTCGAGCAGTTCGCTGCATTCGTCGATCAGGCAGCGGGTCAGCGTCTGGTGGGTCTGCTCCCGGTCCCAGGGGCAGCCGTCCGGCGCCCGCAGCCGGGCGACGGTGGCGCGCAGGTCGTCAATGGCACTCATGCGGACAGCGCCAGTAACCGCGAAACCCGCGAAAGACACCAAAAAAATGGCTTCTTTTTCGGGTGCTTCGTGTGTTTCGTGGTGCCGCATTGGACAAACTCGCCGAGATCATGGCGCACAAGCGGCGCGAGATCGCCGCGCGGATCCGGCCCGTTCCGCTCGCCGAGCTGGCGGCGCTGAACGGCCGCCGGCCCGCCGCGCCGCCGTTCGCCGCCGCCCTGTGCCGGGCCGACGGGCGGCTGGCCGTCATCGGCGAGATCAAGCGGCGCTCGCCATCCGCCGGCGAAATCAAGGCCGATGCTTCCGCGGTCGACCAGGCGGCGCGTTACCGGGCCGCGGGCGTCGACGCCCTTTCGGTCCTGACTGACGCCAAATACTTCGGCGGCACGCTGGCCGACCTCAGCGACGTGACGGGGCACTTCCGCACGGCGCCGCCGGCGCTCCCTTGTCTCCGCAAGGATTTCATGGTGCATCCCGTGCAGGTGCTCGAAGCCCGCGAGGCCGGGGCCAGCGCGATCCTGCTCATCATTCGCGCGCTCGCCGACGGCGAGCTCACCGACCTGCGCCAGGCCGCCGACGCCGCCGGCCTCGACGCGCTGTACGAGGTCCACGCCGAGGACGAACTGGAACGGGCCCTGCGTCACGGGGCAAAGATCATCGGCGTGAACAACCGGGATCTCACGGTTTTCCGGACCGACCTGGCCCTCAGCGAACGGCTCATCCCCCGGATCCCGGCGGGCGTCATCGCCGTGAGCGAAAGCGGCATCTTCACCGGAGCCGACGCCGCCCGGGTCTGCGCCGCCGGGGCGCACGCGGCGCTGGTCGGCGAGGCCCTGATGAAGGCGCCCGATCCCCAACGCTTGATTGCCGAACTCCGCCACCACGGATAACACGGATTAGCACGAATCCTCCGCGCCCTCAGCCAGAGCCGTCCGTTCCCTAGCCCTGAACTCGTTGTTATTCTGCGAGCATTTCCGCCAATTCATTTTGGGAGCGCTGATCGGCGCAGATCTCCGCTGATTCGGAT
>JBAIXJ010000660.1:0-1709 GCA_037916645.1 Opitutales bacterium
CCGCCCGCGCGGGCTACGACCCGCACGGCGGGGTCACCTTCTGGCAGCGGATGCTGAAGGAAAGCGAGGGCAAGGCGAAGCTGCCGGGGTTCCTGTCGACGCACCCGACCGACGCCCGCCGCATCGAGCACATCCAGGGGCTCCTGCCCAAGGTGATGCCGATCTACGAGCAGCACCGGGGGCAATGACGCCCGATCTCAGATTCGAGCCCGACTGAACGAGGGCCCCTCGGTCGTCTCTTTGAACCACGAAGACACAAAGGCACAGAGACGAGGCGGGCCAGCCGGGCATGCGCCTATCCTTTGTGTCTTTGTGCCTTGGTGGTGAAAACAGACCGGCGCTCTCACCGAGCGATCGACCGAAAAGACTTTGCGCCCGGCGGCTCCCGGCCCAACGTAAGGCATGTTTGACCCGGTCGAAAAGTTGAAGGAATTCGTCCGTCACCCCAGCGTGTCGACGGACTCGAAGTACAAGGAGGGCATGCACGGGGCGCAGGAGTTCGTCAGCGGCCTGCTGCGCTCGCTCGGCTTCACGGTCGAGGTGGTGAAAACCGACCTGCACCCGATCATCCTCGCCCAGCGCGGGGGCGACGCCGCCTGGCCGCATGTGATCCTCTACGGCCACTACGACGTGCAGCCGCCGGATCCGCTCGCGCAGTGGAAAACGCCGCCGTTCGAGCCGGTCGAGCGCGACGGGCGGCTGTGGGGCCGGGGCGCGGCGGACAACAAGGGGCCGCTGCTGGCGCACCTCACCGCCGTCGGCCGTCTGCTGGAGAAAAACCCGCGCCTGCCGCTGCGGATCACCTTTGTGATCGAGGGGGAGGAGGAGACCGGCAGCCCGAGCTTCCTGCCGTTCCTGGAGAAATACCGCGATCGGCTCCGGGCCGACCTGGTGTTCTTCTCCGACACAGGCATCCCGCGTGAGGACCAGGTGGTCATCACCTGCGGGCTGCGCGGTCTGACCCTGTGCGAGGTCGAGGTGACCGGGGCGAAGACCGACCTGCACTCGGGGCTGCACGGCGGCGTGCTGCGCAATCCCATCCAGGCGCTGGCCGAGGTGTGCGCGTCGCTGCACACGCCGGACGGGCGCGTGAATATCCCGGGGTTTTATGACGACGTGCTGGAGGTCGAGCCGTGGGAGCGCGAGGAACTGCGCCGGTTGGGGACCAGCGAGGCCGCGTACCGCGAGTTTCTCGGCGTCCCGGCGTTCCACGCCCCGCCGGGGTACACGCCGTTCGAGGCGGTGCGTTTCCTGCCCACGCTGGAGTTCAACGGCATCGGCGGCGGCTACCAGGGGGAGGGCAGCAAGACGGTGATCCCGAGCAAGGCCCTGGTGAAGATCAGCTGCCGGCTGGTGCCCAACCAGACCCCGGCAAAGATCCGCCCGCTGCTCTACGCCGCGATCCGCGAGCGCATGCCGCGCGACGTCAGCTTCCGCATCATCGACCAGCACGACGGCATGCCGTACGTGGTCGTGCCGCCGGGACGCTCGAACACGCCCAAGGACCAGCCGGCCCGGCTGGCGCGGATGTTCGCCGGTGTCGACCGGGCGGTGACCGAGGTTTTCGGCAAGCCGGCCCTGCACCTGCGCGAGGGCGGCAGCGTGCCGATCATCGCCGACATCAAGCGCGTGTTGGGTCTCGACTCGGTGATGCTCGGGCTGTTCCTGCCGCAGGACAATCTCCACGCGCCAAACGAGAGCTTCGACCT
>JBAIXJ010000661.1:0-2759 GCA_037916645.1 Opitutales bacterium
AGATGCCGCTGACCAACGGCCCGCGTTTCGTCGCCTACCGGCGGCACGAGCGCGACTTTGTCGACGTGGCGGGATTGAGTCGGCTTCGTCAGCTCGAGGCCGACGCGGACGGGAGCGCCCGGCTGGATTACGACTATACCTTCGACGGCGAGGTGGATCTGCTCGGGGTCGAGTTTGACTATCCGGAGGCGGACATGAAATCGATCCGCTGGGTGGGCTGGGGCCCGTATCGCGTCTGGCAGAACCGGCTGCTGGGCACGCGGCTCGACGTGTGGGAGAACGCCTACAACGACACCACGCCGACGAAGAGCTGGGTCTTTCCCGAATTCAAGGGCTACTTCCGTGGCTGGCGGTGGGCAGAGTTCACCACAACCGGGGGCGCACTCACGTTCGAGAACCTGACCGACGGTGGCTTTCTCGGCGTCTACCGGCCCAACGACGGCCCGGACCGGCCGGTGCTCCAACTGCCGCCGACCGGGCTGGCTTTTCTCGACGTCATCCCCGCGATGGGCACCAAGTTCACGCTGCCGGACGTGATGGGGCCGTCGTCGCAGCCGCGGCGGGTGTCGGGCATTCACCACGGGTCGGTCGTCCTGCGCTTCGAAACCCGGTGACCCCGGCCGGCGTCCTCTGACCTGCTCGTGAATCCACGATCCGTTCGACGATCCCGGCGGGCCGCCCTGGCCGGCCTTTGGCTGGTCCTGCTCGCTGTGGCGCGGGCCGCGGAGCCGCCTCTGGACCGGTTCGACATCGGCCCCGGGCCCGTGGCGCCGGGCCACACGCAGGTGCGGGCGGACTCGGTGTATTCGGACGCCAACGGCTACGGCTTCGAGCCCGGGGCGAAATTGACCGGCGTTGAACGGGGTGGCGGAGCCACGCCGCCCCGGGGCTTTGTCGCCAGCGGCCAGCCGTTCTTCTTTTCCGTGCGGGTGCCGAGCGAGGGGAACTACCGGGTGACCGTGACATTGGGCGACGCCGCCGGCGCGTCGTCCGTCACGATCAAGGCCGAGCTGCGCCGGCTGATGGTCGAAAACCTCCGCACCGCGCCGGGGCAATTTCGGACCGTCGAGTTCATCGTGAACACCCGCACGCCGGTCATCGCGGCGGCCAACGGCGTCGCGGCCGGCGAGGTCCGGCTGAAGGCGCCGCGCGAATCGATCCAGGAGGCGTGGGCGTGGGACCACCGGATCACGCTCGAATTCGACCCCGGCGCGGGCGGGCGCGTTTGTCTCGACGCGATCGAAGTCGCGCCGGCCGACGTGCCGACGATCTTTCTCCTCGGCGACTCGACCGTGTGCGACCAGTCGCGCGAGCCGTACACCAGCTGGGGCCAGATGCTGACCCGCTTCTTCACGCCGGAGGTGGCGGTCGCCAACCACGCGGAGTCCGGCGAGACCTACCGCGACTCGATCGGCCGGCGGCGCCTCGACAAGATCCTGAGCGTGATGAAGCCGGGCGACTGGCTGATCATGCAGTTCGGCCACAATGACCAGAAGCAGATCAAGGCCGGCACCGGCGGGCCGTTCACGACCTACAAGGCCGAGATCAAGACGCACGTCGACGCCGTCCGGGCGCGGGGTGGGATCCCCGTGATCGTGTCGCCGATGGAGCGGCGCAATTTCAATGCCGAAGGGAGGATTGTGCCGACGCTGGCCGACTACGCCGAGGCGGCACGCCAGGCGGCGCAGGAGCTGCGCGTTGCCTTCATCGACCTCCATGCGCTGAGCATCCCGTTCTACGAGGCGCTCGGGCCGGAGAAATCCAAGCTGGCCTTCGCCCAGCCCGCGCCCGGCCGGGTGGACGACACCCACCACGACAACTACGGCGCCTACGAGCTGGCGAAGTGCATCGCGCAGGGGATCCGGCAGGACCGGCTGGAGATCGCCCAATACCTCGCGGACGATTTCACGGGCTTCGATCCGGCGCATCCGGATCCGGTCGAGAGCTTCGACGTGCCGCCGAGTCCGCTGGGGACGGCGGAGAAGCCGTTCGGGAACTGAACCCCGGATGGCAGAGTGGACGTCGTCTGTCGCGTAGTTGCACGCGCCTGCCGGCCATAGCGCGGAGCGCGACGGCTGGTGAGCGTGCGGCCAAATCAGCTGTCCGCGGCCTCACGGCCGCAGCGACGACCGGGAATGGCCGTGTTGGTAGGAAGCGCGCTTGCGCGCGAACCGCCGCGTCGATATCGGTCGCATCCGCCGCCGCTCTTCGAGCTATGGCGGACAGGAGCGACCTTCCTACGATGACGTCGACATTCCGATTTCTGCCATGCGCCTGAACCGTGTACTTCGCCTCCGTCAGTTGAGCGCCGTGCTCGGCGTCGCCACCGGACTGATGGCGCCCGTGCGTGCCGCCGAGCCTACCACCTGGAAATTCTCCTTCGGTCCCGGGGCCGCGGCCCCGGGCTGGACCCAAGTGCTGCCGGGCGCGGCGTATTCCGAACAGGCCGGCTACGGCTTTGATTTCGGCACCACGGTGACGGGCGTCGGCCGAGGGGGCGCCGATCCGCTGCACGCCCACCTCGTCACCAGCGACAAGCCGTTCTTCTTCTCGGTGAAGGTGCCGGAGGGCAATTACCGCGTGACCCTGACGCTGGGCGACGCCGGCGGCGCCTCGGCGGCGGCGGTGAAGGCCGAGTCGCGGCGGCTCATGCTTGAGAAAGTCGTCACCGCGCCGGGCGAGTTCGCGGTGCGGACGTTCGCGGTCAACATGCGGAACTTCCACCTGCCTCCGCCGCCGAAGAACGCGCCGGGCGGCGA
>JBAIXJ010000662.1:0-2376 GCA_037916645.1 Opitutales bacterium
CGCGCCGCCACCTTGGCCTGGGCGCTGAAATCGGAGCCATGCTCCGGCGCCATGTCGCCGCCGGTGGCCAGGTAGAGCTCCGTCTGCGGGAAGATCTCCCTTGTGGTTCGCAGGCAATAGTCCGCATATGCGGTCATCGCCCCCCGATACCAGGCGAGAAACTCCTGCCAGGCGCGCTCCGACGGCGCCTGCGTCGGCAGGAACGGCCGGACATCATCGAACGACGCATAGTGCGTCTGCCACGCCTGATTCAGCGCCGCGATCCCGCCCGGGTACAATTCGCGCATGGCACGGCGGAAATCGGCCACCGCGAGGGCGTCGCCGCACCAATACCCCTGGTGCGTGTGGTAGGCACCCGGCCAGACTCCGACCACCGGATAGATCGCCTCGCCGAAGTCGCCGGTGATGGCCAGTTTCAAGGACTCGATTACCCCCATTGGCCGGTAGTGCGCGGCGAGCGCCTGCAGCCAGCCGCGGAAGTACTCCCGCGTTCGTTCACACCACATCGACGGTATCGCCGAGTCACGATCATGCTCCAGGCAGCGGAACATCACGATCCGTGGATCCTGCCGCACAAATTCGGGCGTCGCATACCAGGGGCCGGCCGTTACGAACGGCACCGATTTTATTCCGTGCTTCAGATACAGGGCGACGTCGGCATCGAACCCCGACCAATCCATGACGCCACGGGTCTTTTCGACCTCGTTCCAATTCATATAGGTCTCAATGCTCGTCACCCCCAGACGCTTCAACGCATCGAGCCGCGCATCGGCATCCTTGTCGCGATGGGTTATCGACCCCCCGGTTGTCAACTCCATCGGCTGACCCTCGCCCTCTCCTTCCCCTCCCGCCGCCGACCATAGACGAACCGGCTGAAGCAGCATCATCGCTCCAGCGATCGCGCTGATCAATGTCTTCATGGGCTTCGGTTTTGGCCTATCACTCGTTCCGGCCTCATGGCTGGCTGGAGCCGGAACTCCATGCGGATCGGGTTGTCTTGCCTGGTCAGCGCCGGATGATTGATCGAGCGGGAACCTCGATCGTCACCCCACCCTGCTCGATTGTCCGGCTTTCTTTCGCCACATTGAGAATCCAGAGGCCGGAGTCCGTCTGCGCCTTGAACACATCCTCGGCCGAAAGGTTCAGTGTCGGCGGGGTCGCCTTGATGGTGCCCGCCGCCACCTGCGTCGCGAGGCAGTCCCGGATAAAGCGCAGCGGCAGCCTGTGCGCCACCATCCAGTCCTGCTCATAGACCTTGAGGTCCATGGGTCCGTAATAGGCGAACACCACCCCGGACCCGACCTTGCGGCGCCACGCCACCTCGACCTTTGGATCGTAACGCGTGACCAGCAGCGGCTCGCAGTCCGGCTGGAGTCCGGTGTAGCCCCGCGCGCAGTTGACGTCCCGCAGGGCGGCGATCGAAGGGAGCGCCTGGGGCTGCGCGACGACCACCTCGGCGATGCCCTGCGCCTCATCCGACTGGCTGTTGAACCCGGCGAGCCGGTCAAACGCCGTGGTCTGCCCGTCCCAATCCGTCGACCGGCGGTCCAGGACAAAGACGATCCCGCCGTCGCGGGCCCACTGCTCGATGCGGGCCACCGTGCCCGCCTCGATCACCTCCGCGCCCGCCACGATCAGAATGGATTTGTCCCGCAGGGCGCCGTCATGGATCAGCCGGTCGTCAACGAAATCGTAGTCGATGAATCGGCGGAGCTGCGACACGAGATCGCTGAAATCCTGCCGGTCGCACTTGGTCTCCCGCGTATAGGGGTTGGGGTAATAGATCGCGGTTTCCACCCGCGGCTGGCAGATCTTCAGCCAGTCGCGGTAACGCTGCAGATGGTCTCCGCTCTCCCCCGGGACGTACCGGCCGTCCTTGCTCACCAACACCTCGGGGGTGTCGTAGAAGAACAGCTGGCGGGCGCCGCAGGTCACGGCATTGAAAATCCGGCCGAGCATCCCCGTCGGCGTGACCGTGGACGCGGGCTCGTGCCCGACATAGGCGCCGTAGAATTGGGCGGCCGAATCGACCATCCGGGTCAGGCGGACGTTCATCGGAAATGAACTGGCCTCGTTGGTGATCCGGACACCAGCCCGATGGCGCGCGGCCACCTGGGCCTGGGCGCTGAAATCCGAGCCGTGCTCCGGGGCCATGTCGCCGCCGGTGCAGAGGTAGAGATCGGAATCCGGGAAAACCTCCCGCGCCGTGCCGAGAAAGAAATCGGCGTACGCCGTCATCGACCCGCGGTACCAGCGGAGGAACTCCTGCCACGCGCGCTCCGACGGCGCCTGGGCCGGGAGGAACGGCTTCACCTCGTCGAACGAGGCGTAGTGCGCCCGCCACGCCTGGTTGAGCGCCGCGATTCCGTCGGGGTA
>JBAIXJ010000663.1:0-6147 GCA_037916645.1 Opitutales bacterium
ATCGCGAGCGTGTAGGCGGGCTCGCGGAGTTCCTTCTCGGTCGCGCCATGGATGTACCGGAGCACCTCGATCAGCATCGGGTGACCGTGCGCGTCCTTCGCGATCACGACGCCGATCTCATTGCTCCGGGCGCGACGGGGAAAGAACTGCGGCTTCACGCCCGCGAGCCGGCCGAGCATTTCAAGGGTCTCGCGCCCGCCCAGGATGTCCGCGTCCCGGGAGACAAACGGCGCCAGCCCGGCGGTGCGCTCGTGGTAATACAGCGCCCAGAGGTTGACGGCCTGGCCGCCGACCAGCAGCAGCGGCTCCGCGGCGGCCAGGAAGGGGGCAAAATCGGCCGGCGGCCGCGGAGTGGACTCATCCCGCCGCGGCATGGGCGCGGTCGAAATCGATCATGCGCACCGCGTCGCGGGTGGGCACGAGCGAGTTGCGGGTCTGAACAGACTCTGGGGAGGCGAGATTGAGGTCCAGCATCACCCGGTCGAATTCGCGCTGGGCGCGCTTGTAACGGGCCACCTGGGCCGCCGTGTCGAATCGGGCCGGCAGCCGGGGCGCGAGTGCCCGCACGGCGGCGCGCAACGCCGCCGCCGGTGCCGGTTCCGCCGCGCGCGCCCTCACCACCGACCGCGCCGCCTCGCGCAGCAATGCCATCACGGTCGTGCGCTCGCGGCGCGCGATCGTGGCGAGCGCCGCGAGGACGACCTCGTGCTCGGCGAGACTCTGGCGGCGCTTGAAACGGGCGAGTTGGTTCGGCATGATAAAAGGTTGAATCAACCTATTGCAGACGCGGTCGGAAGCAAGCTCCGATTGGGTGGCAAGGTCCGGCGTCACCCGCCGGTGCGCGCGGAGCGCTTCGCTCCCTGCGGCTCCACAACACCGCCTCCGCGTCATCGCGCCGTGCGGCTGATCCCTGAACCTCAACCCCCAACCCACCCCCTCCCCAGTCTTTGGTGTAGACCCCTTCGGTCGCGTGCCCTGCTTCGCCGAGGCTTCGCAGGGCATCCTTCGCTGCGACGGCCGTCGCGGGATATCAAGGCTGGGCTCAGATCGCGTGGGCTGCGCCATCCGTAGCCCGCAGGGCGAAGGATGGTGCGCCATGTGGGAATCGAACCCACCTCCCAAGCTTGGGAAGCTCGTATTCTACCGATGAACTAATGGCGCATGGCCCAGCCGATGCGGGGATGAAAGCGATCCCGGCGGGCGCCGCAATCCCGAATTGCGCCCGACGCCATGGATGTAGGTCGGGCCCTTTACGCCCGACGCGTCGGGGTTGAACCCCGACCCACATTCTCGTGCCAAAGACGCACGGCCTTCCCCCTACGTATAATCCCGGCGCCCGTCGAGCGCGCTCTTGAGCGTCACCGCGTCGGCATACAACACCCCGCCCCCGCTCGGCAGGCCGAAGCCGATGCGGGTGATCTTGACCTGGCCCGCGGGCACGCGGGTGGCGAGATAATGGCAGGTCGCCTCGCCCTCCACGTCATTCGACAGCGCGAAGATCAGCTCCTTGATCTCCCCCGCCGCAAGACGCGCGAGCAGGGGCTCAAGGTTCAGGTGCTCGGGGCCGACGCCCTGGATGGGCGAGAGTTTCCCGTGCAGCACGTGGTAGGTGCCGCGGTAGGCGCCGGACCGTTCGAGGGCGACCAGGTCCGGCACCTGCTCGACCACGCACACTACCTCCGCCGGCCGCCTGGAGTCGGCGCAGATCGCGCAGAGCTCCCCTTCCGCCAGGTTGCCGCACCGCGCGCAGCGCCGCACCGCGGCCGCCGCCTCCTGCAGGGAGGCCACCAGGGCCGGCAGTCGCTCGGGCCGCTCCACGAGAAGATTGAGCGCGATGCGCTCCGCGGACCGGTAGCCCAAGCCGGGGAGCTGCTTGAGCTGCTTCTGGAGCTTCTCGAACGCGGGAGTCATCGGGAATCGATCGTCCTGGGTCTTGGGTTTTGCGTCTTGGGTCTTGGGTTCAGGTTCTGGAATTCAACTCAAGACCCGAGACTCAAGACCCAAAACGGCTGCGATGCCGCGCAGCGCCTAGAAGCCGGGCATCTGGAACGCCGAGCTCACCTTCTGCATCTCGGCATCGTACTGATCCTTCGCCTGCTTGGCCGCGTCCTGCATCGCCAGCAGCAGCGTCTCCTCGATCATCTTCGGGTCTTCCTTCAGAAATTCGGGATCAAGCTTCAGCCCGAGAAACTTGCCCGATCCGCTGATCTTGATGGCCACGGCGCCGCCGCCGGCGGTGACCTCGATCACCTTGGTCTCGAGCTGGGCCTGCAACGCCTCCATCTGACGCTGCATCTTCTGCGCCTGTTTCAGTAGCTTGCCGACACCGGGCATGGTTGGAATGGGTTCAGAGTTGTGGGTTCTGCGTTCCGGGGCCAGGGTCCGGAGCGTCGATCAGAAGCTTGCCTCCGCGAGTCCGGCAACCTGCACCGATGCCAAGTCGCATCCAACATCGCTCGTACTTCAAGCACTTAATATCGCGGCGAAGCCGTCCCGAAATGTCGGATAGCGCGGCCGCCAGCCCAGCTCCTCCTTCAGACGCGCGTTGCTGATGATCCGATCCGGAGGCGCGCTGAATTCGCCGCGCCGGCTCGCCGCACCGCCGCCAAACCGGGGCGGCGCCCGGCCGAGCCGTTCGGCGAGCCACGCGATCACCTCCGCCTTCGTCGCCGGCGCATCGTCCGCCACGTTGTAAATCCGGTTCCGCCGTCCGGCCGGCGCCGCCCCCGCCGCAAAGATGGCCGCACCGATGTCGTCGCGGTGGGCGAGGTTCAGACGGTGGCTCCCTTCCCCGGGCAGTTCCGCCGCGCCCTGGCGGAGTTGGTCGAGCAGGTGATGGCGGCCCGGTCCATAGATGCCGGCCAGCCGCAGGATGAACCATCGCCCGCACGCGGCAGCGGCTTCGGCCAGCATTGCCTCCGCCTCCAGCAGGATCGCGCGGGTCCCGTCGCCGCCGGTCGGCGCGTCCTCGGTCACGTATTGCCCTCCACCCTGAGGATAGACCGAGGTACTGCCGGTGTAGACCAGGGTGCCGACCGGCGCGCGTCGCGCCCAAGCCAGCACGGAACGCAAGCCTCCCACGTAGGAGTGCCGGTAATTCTCCGGCGATCCGCCTCCCGATCCGACGCAATCCACCGCGAGGTCGGCACCGGGGGCGATCCGACCGTGCCACGCGTCGCCCGCCAGGTCCGCCACCACCGTTTCCACCCCCAGCGCCGTCAGCTCGGCCGCGCGCTCCGGGTTGCGCGTCAGCGCCTCCACCCGCATCCCCGCCGACCGCGCCTGCCGCGCGACCTCCATGCCCAGGTACCCGCAGCCGAAGACCACCAATCTTTTGTTCGCCAGCCGGGTCAACGCGTCCATTGTTTTGCCTGTACCATGCGAGCTTCGCCCCGGATTGCGACCGCCATTGTCCACGCGGACGCAGGATCCCTCGGGACGGCGCGATCCGCGACTCGGAACAACTCGTCGGCTACCCGACCTTAACCCTGAACCCAAAACTCAGAGCCCCAGACTCACGCCCTGCGCCATGCCCTCCGTCCTCACCCTGCTCGCCGACGGATTTGAAGAAGTCGAGGCCGTGACCCCGATCGACTTCCTGCGCCGGGCCGGCGCGGAGGTCACCGTGGCCTCCCTGGCCGAGCACCGCCACGTGACCGGGCGCAGCGGCCTCACCGTCCATGCGGACGTGGCACTGGCGGAGGTCGGCGACCGCCTTTTCGACATGCTGTTTCTCCCCGGCGGTCCGGGCGTGAAGAATCTCCGCGCCGAACCCCGGGTGCTGGAGATCGTCCGGCGCCATGCCGCCGCGGGCAAATGGCTCGCGGCGATCTGCGCCGCGCCCACCGTGTTGAACGCGGCGGGCGTCCTGGAAGGCCACCGCTACACCGCCCATTTCTCCGTCGCCAGCGAACTGCCCGAGATCGTCGCCGACCGGCGGGTGGTCGCCGACGGCAACGTGCTCACGTCGCGCGGGGCCGGCACCGCGATCGATTTCGGCCTGCTCCTGGTGGAGAAACTCGTCTCGCTCGACAAGGCCGGCGAGATCGCCCGCGCCGTATGCGCGTGAGCCGGAGCAAAACCGGCTCGTCACCCGCGAAAGTTGCGTCCAGCCTACGGCTTGGACGAGGCCGCCGCCCCTGAACGCGGTCCGTACCGTGCTCCCTGCGCCTGCCCGGATTCGGTTCAACGACCGTTGCTTCCCCAGGGAAGTGACGCGGCGAAGCATTCCCTGACCCACCCGCATGTGTGGCATCGCTGGCCTGGTCAGTCTGACCGACTCTGACGAGCAGCGGCGGACGGCCGTCCGGCGCATGGGCGAGGCCATGCAGCACCGGGGCCCGGACGACCAAGGCGAGATCAGCCTCGGCCCGGCGACGCTCGGCATGCGGCGCCTCGCGATCATCGACCCGGCCGGCGGCCACCAGCCCGTCGCGAGCGCCTGCGGCCGCTATCACCTCGTCTTCAACGGCTGCATTTACAATCACCGCGAACTCCGCGCCGAACTCGCCGCCGGCGGCTACCCCTTCCGGACCCAGTGCGACACCGAGGTGCTGCTGGCGGCCTACGTGCGGTGGGGCGAGGATTGCCTGCCCCGGCTGCGCGGCATGTTCGCCTTTGCCGTGTGGGACGGGCAGGAGCGCCGCCTGTTCCTCGCCCGCGACCCATTTGGCATCAAACCGCTCTACTACTGCCACGATGCGACGGTCGACCGGATCGCGTTCGCCTCGGAGCTCAACGCCCTGCTGGCCGGATGCCCGGCGACGCCGCGGATCGACGCCCATGCGGTCGCCGAGTATCTCGCCTATTTTGCGGTCCCTGCGCCGCGGACGATCTACGAGGGCATCTTCAGCCTTCAGCCGGGCGAGTGCGCCGCCTATGCCGGCGGCCGCCTCACCCTGCGGCCATGGTGGCACTTTCCCGTTGCCTCCGCGCCCGACGCCTGCCGCACCGTCGCGGAGTTTCAGCGGGAACTCGCGTCGCGGCTGGACGACACCGTCCGCGCCCACCGGATCGCCGACGTGCCCGTGGGGGCGTTCCTCTCGGGCGGCCTCGACTCCTCGGCCATCGTGGCCCTCATGACCAAGGCGGGCGCCGGCCGCCTGAAGACCTTCTCGCTCGTCTTCGCCGAGGGCGCCTATTCCGAGGCGGAGCCCGCCCGCCGCGCGGCGGCCGCCCTCGGCACGGATCACCAGGAGACCGTCCTGACCGGCGCCCAGGTGGCCGCCGACCTTCCGCGGCTGCTGGCCGTGTTCGACCAGCCGACGGGCGACGGCGTCAACACCTACTACGTCAGCCGGGCGGCGCGGGCCGGCGGCGTGAAAGTCGTGCTCTCCGGGCTTGGCGGCGACGAGCTGTTCGGCGGCTACCCGTCGTTTCGCGATCTGCCGCGCCTTGCCCGTTGGCTGGGGATCTGGCGGCGCCTGCCGGCAGGCGTCCGCACGGCGGCCGGGCGGCGGCTGGCGCGCGGCGGGATCCGCCGCCGGAAATTCGCCGATTTTCTGACCCACGCCCGCGACCTGCACGAGCTCTGCTCCCTGCAGCGCCGCGTGTTCTCCACGGGGCGGGCGCACGCCCTCCTCCATCCCGACGTGCGGGCGGGCCTCGCCGCTCCGCCGCATCATCCGCGCCTCGCCGCCCTGCGCGAGGATCTGGCCGGTGCCGACGGGTTCCAAACCATCAGCGCCTGGGAGCTTCGCACCTACATGGCCGACGTGCTGCTGCGCGACAGCGACGTCATGAGCATGGCCCATTCGCTCGAGCTGCGGGTGCCGTTCATCGACGCCCCCTTCGTCGCCTGGCTCTGGGCGCAGCCGGCGCGGTTCAAGCGCGAGCGCGGGCCGGCCAAGCGCGCGCTGGCCGAGGCGTTGCGCGGCCTGCTGCCGGACGCGGTCCGCCGCCGCCCCAAGCAGGGCTTCACCCTGCCCTTCGCCGTGTGGATGAAGCGCGAATTGCGGCCCTTCCTGGAAGACGCCTTCGCGCCGGGCTCGCTGGCGCGCTCCGGGTTGCTCGACGCGGGCGCGGTCCAGACCCTGTGGCGCGGCTTTCTTGCCGGCGGTGAAGACCGCGAATGGTCCCGCGTCTGGAGTCTGGCGGTTTTGGCGGCCTTCCTGAATCGCCCGGCGGCCCGATGAAGACGCTGCTCCT